>JAYTLP010000306.1:0-22127 GCA_043729375.1 Myxococcales bacterium | reverse complement strand
TGCGCCGCCGCTGATGGACGAGCGCTTCCACACGTTCCAGGCGAACGTCGAGGAGTGGCACTGGTGGTACTCGGTGCGCCGCGAGATCCTCGACAGGCTCCTCGCACCGCTGCCGCTCGCACCGTCGAATGGCCGCGAGTGCCCGCGCCTCCTGGACCTCGGTTGCGGCACCGGCGGCGCGTCGCTGGTGCTGCACCGCTACGGCGAAGCGGTTGCGTTCGACCGCGTCCACGGCGCTTTTCAGCTCGCGCCCGACCGGCCGTACGCACACCGCGTCGTCGGCGCGGCCGATCGCCCGCTCCCGTTTGCCGATGCGTCCTTCGACGGCGCCGTGGCGCTCGACGTCCTCGAGCACCTCGACGACGATTCCGACGCGGTCGCAGAGCTGGGGCGCGTGGTGCGGCCAGGTGGTCACCTCGTGGTGTTCGTCCCCGCGTTCCAGCTGTTGTGGGGCTACAACGACGAGTACAGCCACCACAGACGGCGGTACACGAAGTCGCAGCTCGTCGACGTCGTGACGAGCGGGCCCTTTTCGATACGCGAGGAGGGCTACTTCAACGCCGCGCTGTTCGTGCCCACGCTCGCCGCGCGGCTGCTGCAGCGCGCGCTGCCGGGCTCGACGAAGGGCATGGAGCACGCGGGGAAGCCCGGCCTCCTCAACGACCTTTTGACCATGGCCTTCCGCGCTGAGCTGCCGCTGCTGCCGCTGCCGTTCGGGACGTCGGCGTACGTCGTCGCCGAGCGCACGCGATGATCCTGCATCGGGCCGCAGCGCCGAGGCCGGTGCGCATCGGCCTCGCGCTCGTCGTCGCGGTCTACCTCGCGTACTCCGCGTTCGGCATCGCGGCGCCGTTCTACTGGGGCCACCACGGCTACCACGGAGCGACGTACATGCTGCGCGCGCGCACGTCGCTCCGGCAGCACCTCGTGTCACCGGCGACCTGGACGGGCTTCGACAGGCCGGCCGGCAACTCGCTCTACTTCCACCACCCCATCGGCTACCACCACCTGCTCACCGCGACGGTGCCGATCTTCGGCGAGCACGAGTGGCTGCCGCGCGCGCTCGCGGCACTCGGTGGGCTCGCGGCGCTGTACGCGCTCTACCGGCTCGTGGCGCTGTGCTGGTGCGCCTGGCTCGGGCTCGCATCCGTGGCCGTTTACGTGAGCTTGCCGATCGTGTGCTCGTTCAGCGTCCTGTCCGACCCGATGCTGCTCGAGCTCGCCTGCGTCCTGTGGGGTTTGCGCGCGTATCTCGAGTACCTCGAGCAGCCGTCGGACAGGTTGCTCGTCGAGGCGGCGCTGTCCTATGCAATGGGCGGACTCCTCATGTGGGAGGTGTTCTTCATCGGGCCATTCATCGCGGTGCATGCGCTCTGCTACGCCCACACCGCACGCGGTCGCGCGATGGCCCCGTCGTACCGCGGCCTTCATCCCACCACGATTCACACGCTCGTCATCGGCGCCGCGTGCGTCGCGGTCATGGGGTTCCACATCGGCTTCACCGCGAGCTCCGGCGTGTGGGGCGAGTTCGTCGCCTCCTACAAGCAGCGCCACACCGCACCGTCCGGCGCGTACGTGCTCGATCGCCACACGCTGTGGATGGAGCTCCTCTACGGTCCGGCCCCGCTCGTCGTCGGTGCCGTCTGGTTCTGCGTGTTCCTCTACCGCGTCGTTGCCGGTCGCACGCGGGTGCGCGATCTCGCGCCGCTTACGTTCCTGTACGTCAACTCGCTGTACATCTACCTCTTCGCCGAGGGCTCGTCGGTGCACATGTACCGAGTGTTCTTCTACTCCGGCTTCTTCGCGCTCGCGACCATCGACCTCGCCGACAGCATCGGGAGCTTCGCAGGCCGCGTCCGGCCGGGCACGCGCGCGCTGGCGATGGGCGCGTTCTTCGCGCTCTACCTCGTGGCGGATCTCCCGCAGGCGGCGCACAACCTCGTCGAGAGCCGCGTGCTCATGGGCACGCACGGCGAGGCCCGCTACGACTCGCACGGAGACGCGTGGACCTTCGCGAAGGAGGTCACGCTGCGCACGCAGCCGCAGGAGCGCGTGATCCTCCACTTCCCGAGCATGAGCGCACGCAAGGAGCTCTGGTACTACCTCGACCGCAGCCTCGACGAGGTCACGTCGCTGGCACAGGTCGGCACGTACAAAAACGAGTTCGATCACGCAGTGCTCGTGTACGACGATCGCGCGATAGCGCCGTACGAGCGCGCCATCGCCGAGAACCTCATGAAGTCACACCCGGTGCACTTCTTCGATCGCTTCGTGCTCATCGACCTGCGCGTCGCCGGTGCCCGCGTCGACGGCTACACGTTCGACAAGGGCCCCATGTCGCTCGGCTATCGCTTCTGGGTCTCGCATGTCTACCCGCCGCTGCACGTCGCACGTCGAGCCGCGCCGGCGGAGGTGTGCACCGCCCTGCGGCTGCACCTACCGCTCGCCAAGGACGAGCCACTGACCGACGAGGGCCGCGGTCCGTGCTGGGCCGACTACCTGCGCCGCCGCGCCGCGACACCGGGCGACACCATCGAGCCCTGAACGTGATTGCCGCTCTGCTCCGGTGATGGAACCCGTCACCACCTAGCTCGAGGCCGACGGGCTGCGTGTTCTTGCGGGGCAGATCCCGTGCGAGCTGTCGGGCACCTTCTTCCGCAACAGCGCCAACCCGCAGGTCTGGCCGAAGGGGCGCTACCACTGGTTCGACGGTGACGGCATGGCCCATGGCCGCTCGCTGTCGAACGGCACCGCGAGCTACCGCAACCGCTTCATCCGGACGAAGGGCTTCTTTGCCGAGCAGGCCGCGGGCGAGAGCCTGTGGACGGGGATCATGGAGCCCGTGCGGCAGCACAGCGGCGTCGCTTTGAAGGACACCGCCAACACCGACCGGGTCGTCCACACTGGTCACCTCCTCGCGCTGTGGTGGATGTCGGGCACCCCCGGGAGCTCTCCACCAGGGACCTCTCCACGACCGCACCGAACACCTTCGGCGGCGCGCTGACCGGCGGGTTCTCGGCGCACCCAAAGGTGGATCTGCGCACGAACGAGAGGGTCTTCTTCGACTACTCCATCGTGCGGCCGCCGTTGCTACGCCATGGCGTGGTCGACGCTCGCACGCTACGAGCCCATCGAGCTTTCTACGCCGCACATCTTTCACGACTGCGCGATCACCGAGCACTACACGATCCTGCTCGACTTGCCGCTCGGCTGGGACCCGCAGCGTCGAAGGGAAGGCAAGCGCCGCATCGGCTTCGGTCGGCAGAGCCCGAGCCGCTTCGGCATCATCCCGCGGCACGGCACGTCGGCGGGCATGAAGTGGTTCGAGCACGACGCGGCGTACGTCCACCACACCATCGATGCGTGAGAGGACGGCAACGAGGTCGTGCTCGTCGGGTAGCGGCAGCGAGGACGACGGCTGGCTCGTCACGTTCCTGTCGACGCCACCGACCTTCGCGTCGTCTGCCGCATCGAGCTCCAGCAGCGCGTGCCCATCAGCTTCCACGCGTGCTGGGTGCCGACAGCTACCCGAGCTGCTCGGCGAGCCACGTCGTCGCGTGCTCGGCCACGATCCGGAAGCCGCTGCCTTGCCCGTAGAGCTCGCGGTGCAGACCGTCCAGCGCCACGTAGTGCCATGGCTCGCCGGCACGAAAATGCATGTTCTCCGGGTCGGCGCTGCCGATGAGCGGGTCGCCGGCGGGGTGGAGCAACAGGAGGCCGCGCGACTGCTCGAGGCCGCGCCTCGCGGAGAACTCGAATGGATCGGCGAGCGACTCGAAGGTGACCTCGAGGCGCCAGCGTGGACGCCTCTTCTACGTCTACACGCGCGACGGTATCGGGATCGCTCGACAGCAGCTTCGGCACTGCGACGTACGACACCTAGCCGGTCGTGTCATAGCGACGCCTCGCCCCCAGGACCTTGTCGCGGAAGCCCGCAAGGTCGGGCATCGCACTCCACACGCGGGCGAGGTCGCCCGGACGCGCCACGACGACGCCCACGCGACGATCGACGGCAGCCGTGCCTGCGGCGATGATCGCGCCGAAGACGCCGAGGCGCTGCGCATCCACCTCCGGCTGAGCCTCGAGGCAGCGCGGCGCGCACGTCTTCGACCTGCATGCGCGGCGACAGGCGGAAGCGCGGCGAAGCCCGTCTTCCGGAGGTATCGCGCGAAGTCGAGGAGCCACACCTCCTTTCCGAGGCTGAGGCCGACGCAGAAGACGAGGGCAGGGAACTGCCCCGGCCCATCCGGCACTCCGAGAGGGCCGCCACGCGGCTTTCGTCGCCCCACAGCTCGACTGCCCGCTCGTCGCTCACCGCGCCATCGCACCGGCCTGTCCGGAACTGTCTCCAGGTGACCCTGCGCGTGGTATTTTCACTTGCCCATGGCCACCTCGCCCCACCCGCCGGTCACCATCGCGGTCGACGCCATGGGTGGCGATCACGCCCCGGACGAGATCGTCCGCGGCGTCGCAGCGCTCTCGCTCGAGGCACCGCACATCCAGACGCTCCTCGTCGGTGACGAGCCACGTCTCACCGAGCTGCTCACGAAGATCCGGCACGACGCCGAGCGCATCAGCATCCACCACGCGGGAGAGGTCGTCGGCATGGAGGACAAGCCTGCCGAGACGCTCGCCCTGCGTCCGGACGCGTCGATCATCGTCGCTGCCAGGCTCGTGGCCGCGGGCGCGGCGCAGGCGCTCGTGTCGGCAGGGAACACCGGCGCGAGCGTCATGGCGTGCTCGAAGAGCTGGAAGCGCATCGCCGGTGTGCGTCGCGCGGCGCTCGCGGCCGTGTACCCCACCGAGCTGCGTCGCGGAGAAAAGGACGACCCGTTCTCGCTCATCCTCGACGTCGGCGCCACGCTCGACGTCACGGCGGAGGACCTCGTCGCGTTCGCGCTCATGGGCTCGGCGTACGCGTCGCGCGTGTCGAAGAACGAGCGGCCGCGCGTCGCCCTCCTCTCCAGCGGCGCCGAGGCCGGCAAGGGCCCGCCCGCCATCGTCGAGGCGCACCGCCTGCTCGCGGCGTCCCCCGACCTCAACTTCGTCGGCAACGTGGAGGGCGTGGACATCCCGCGCGGCACCGCCGACGTCGTCGTGTGCTCGGGGTTCGTCGGCAACGTCGTGCTGAAGATGCTCGAGGGCGTGGCCGATACGATCGTGCGGCTCGCCGGCTACGCGTACAAGGAGCGGCTCGTGTGGCGCGCGGGTCTGATGATGCTGTCGGGCGGCATCTCGCGCCTGAAAGAGGTCACCGACTGGGAGCAGTACGGCGGTGCGCCACTGCTCGGCTTCGACAATCTGTTCATCAAGGCGCACGGGCGCAGCAAGGCGCGCGCGATCACCAACGCGTGCAAGGTGGCAGCAAAGGCCGTCGGCTCCGACGTGCACGGCGAGATCGAGCGCGCGATGAAGGCGTTCGAGGCGCAGCGCGCAGCCTGACCGTGGCCGATGTCGCAGCACCACCCGTGCACACCCACGTCTACCGGTGGGACCTCGACAAGACGTACCTCAAGACCGACTTCGACTCGCTGCGGTCACTCATCAAGATCGCGTTCGAGAAGCCCGAGGAGAAGCTCGCGGTGCCGGGTGCGTCCGCGCTGCTGCGCGAGCTACGCGGTGGAGGCACGGGGCGCATCTGCTTCATCTCGGGGTCACCGCGGCAGATGCGCAAGGTGCTCACCCGCAAGCTGCACCTCGATGGCGTCGAGTTCGACGAGTTCATCCTCAAGCCGAACCTCCGCAACATGCTCACGGGGCGCTTCCGCGCCATGCGCGAGCAGGTCGGCTACAAGCTCCCGGCCCTGCTGGCGGGTCGCGCTGGTCTGCCCGCCGATACGCCCGAGACGTGTTTTGGTGACGACGCGGAGTCCGACGGCTTCATCTACTCGCTGTATGCCGACGTCATCGCGCGTCGCCTCGATCGCGCGACGCTCGAGAAGGTGCTCGTGGCGGCGGGTACCTATCCGGCCGACGCGCAGCGCGCGCTCGCGCTCGCCGAAGCCTTGCCGCAGGCCGATGCAGTGCGCCGCATCTTCATCCGGCTCGATCGTCACTCGCCCACGGCGCGCTTCGATCGCTACGGCGCGCGCCTCGTGCCCATCTTCAACTACCTGCAGGTGGCAGCCGTGCTGTACCAGGATGGCCTGCTCCCGCCGAGCGCCGTGGGCCGCGTCGCGCTCGAGATGATCGATCGGTTCGCCTACTCGGTCGACTCGATGAAGAACTCCCTCGAGGATCTCATCCGTCGCAACCGGCTGCGCACCTCCGCAACCGCGCAGCTCGGGCGCGAGCTGCTCGCGGATGCGCCTCCCGCGATGGGTCAGCAGCCTGCTTCCAGCAAGCGGCTCGAGGCTTTCGCGCAGAAGATCGCCGCCCTTCCGGAGGCGCGACGCGGTACGGCCGTGGAGCAGGCGCCAATCGACTACCTCGCTGCCCTCGAGGCAGACCTGCCGTACCGACGGAAGTAGCTTGCCGACGCATCACCCGGAGATTTCATACCCTTCGACGCTGCGCTTCACACTCTCGACCTTGCTGTTGCTCGCCGTGGGCTGCCAACACGCGACGAGTCGCGGAGGCGCCGACCAGGGCATCTACGACGACATGGGCGCGTTCAACCTCGACGCGCACCATCAAACCGCCGCAGACGTGCCCGTCGGGCCAGCAGGCATGCGGTCTGCCGGGGCAGTCCATCTGCCCGCCCGGCAGCTACTGCGTGAAGGGCTGCTGCGGTCACATCATCCTCTAGCGCGTCGCTGCATCCGGGGGCCCCCGGTGGGGTACCCCGGATGCCTCTTCGTCTTCTACCTCGTGAGATCGACGGCGTAGACCCCGTACTTCGACGTCGCGGTGCCGTTGATGTGCGTCGTGCCCGGCTTGCGCTCTACCGTCGAGCCCGGCCCGGCCTCGAGGTCGCCGGTGAAGGCGAGCGCCAGAGTCACGTCGCCCGCAAGCTTCCCGGTCATCGCGTAGCTTCCTGCGAGCGTCCCCGACAGCGTGCCGGTTGGGATGCTCTTGAGGCTGAGCCCGAGCAAAGGCAGCGCAGCGGCATCGGTGTCGTACGTGTGCATCCCGTCGTCGGAGTAGCCGGCGAGCGCCTCATTGAGGTTCATCGTCTTGTTGGACGACGCGCCCTGATCCACCTGGCCGGTCACCGTGAGCGTGCCCGTCACGGCGCCGCTGTCCGTCTGTGGCGAGATGTTCGCGCTGTGCGCCGAGTTGAAGCCCGCGAAGCCGAGCGTGATCGCCTTGTCGATGTGCGCGTCGAGCCCGAGGTAGGCCGTCTCGGCCTCCGCGCTCGACGACACGCCTGCTTTGCCTCCGCATCCCGGCTGGAGCGCGAGGACGAGCAGACTCCCCGCGACGGTTCGAACGAGGCGGTGGTGGTGATTCAGCATGGGCATGTGGTTTCTCCTTGGTAGGTCTAGTGTCCGCGACCGATTAAGTACCCCGCTCCGCCGGCGGCGGCCACCGCGACGAGCAAGACGAGCACCCCGAGCACGACGAGCACGACCGGAGCGCGCGCGCGCCCGGGATCGAGCTGCTTCACGAGGATGACGGAATCGGCGCGCCGGAGCTCGGTGCGAGGGGGGTCGCACTCGTCCTCGTGCAGCGGCACGAGGGACGGCGTGCTCGACATCGACGGGATCCAGCTCGACGACAGGCGGTCGTTGCGCCTGCCGACCGGCGAGCCGACCACGGTGGCCTCGCTCGACGTTCGCGGCTGCATCGCGTCGACGTCCATCTCCTTCTCGGCGGTGGAGTCGGTGACGCGGTCGCCCATGTCGAGCTGCGTCTCGTCGGTGCGAGACCGCCCGGGGAGCAGCGCCTCGATCGCGAGCAGCTCGGAGGAGTCCCCGAGCTGCGGCATCGTGAGCGGACGCGCGCGACCGAACATCGCGACGGAGAGCTCGTCGAGCAGCGCGGCAGCATTCGCGGGTCGGTCTTCCTTCCGCTTCGACAGCGCTCGCCGGAAAAAGTCGTTGATCACCTCGAGGCGCGACGCGAGCGACGGGTGGACGCTCATGATTGGCGGCAGGGGCAGCTTCGCCACCGCGACCATGACCTCCTGCGGCGCGGGGCCGTCCCAGGGTCGGCGCCCGGCGATCATCTCGTAGGCCATGACCGCGAGCGCAAACAGATCGACGGCGCGATCGACACTCTTGCCGTAGATGAGCTCGGGCGACATGTACTGCGGCGTGCCGAAGCACATGCCGACGCGCGTCAGAGGTGCGAGTCCCAGGTTGCGCTCGAGCTCCGCGAGCTTGGCCAGCCCGAAGTCGAGCACCTTCACCAGCATGGTGTCGTTGGGTCCGCTCACGAGCATGACGTTCTCGGGCTTGAGGTCGCGGTGAACTATGTTCTGCGCATGCGCAGACCCGAGCGCGTTCGCGATCTGCCCGATGATCGTGTGGACGGTCTCCCCGCTCCAGTCGGTGTGCTCGAGGATCTCGCGGAGCGTCGGCCCCTCGACGAACTCCATCGCGATGAAAAACTCGTCGCCGGAGATGCCGAAGTCCTTGAGGCCGACGACGTGAGGACTGTCGATGGACGCGACCGCGAAGACCTCGCGACGGAATCGCTCCATGACTTCCGGGTCGTTCTGGAAGCCGTCCTTCAGGACCTTGAGGGCAACCTTCTGCCCTGTCGTCGTCTCGCGCGCATGATACACGCGCGCAAACCCGCCCTCGCCGACGGCCTCGAGGACCTCGAACCGGCCCTTCAGCAGCTTCTGGCGACCCGACGCACTCATTCAGGAATGCGATCATATGCCGCATCCCCGCGATCTCCAAAGGGTGGCTATCGCCTGTCCTGCCCGCCGGGGTCGTTATCGCCCTCCTGCGACTGCATGACCTCGACCACGGTGCCATCGACCAGCGCCGCGTTGGAGATCTTCACGATCCGGTCGGAGGACGCAAGGCCGGTCGACACCTCGATGCTGTTGCCGGTGTCGCGCTCGATGGTGATCCTCCGCAGCTCCACCTTGTTCTCGGCGTTCACCACGGCGACACGGACGCCGTCGCCGTCGACGTAGAGGGTCGTGGACGGAATCTCGAACACGCGATGCGGGACCGCGAGGGCGAGCATGGCGTTCACGTACATGCCGGGCATCAGCACGTGCTGGCTGTTGGGAACGCGGAGCTCGGTCGTCATCGTGCGCGTAGAGTCGTCGAGCGCGCCCGCCGAGCGCGTCACCGTGCCATCGAACGTGCGCGTGGGAAACTCGCGAACCTTCACGTCGGCCCGGCTGCCGACACGGATGCTCGGCGCGAGGTCCTGCGGCACCTGCACGAAGATCCGGATCGGGTCGAGCGCGGCCACCCGGAACATCGGCGTCTTCGAGTCCGCGCTGACGAGCGCGCCTCGCTCGATGCTGCGCACCGTGACCGTGCCGCTGAACGGCGCGACGGGGTGAGCGAACACCTTCGTCCGCGTGAGGCGGTTGAGGTTGGCCTGCATCGACGCGACGGTGGCCTTCGCGACCTTCACGCTGGCCTCGTCCACGCGCGCCTGCGTTCGCCGCTGCTCGAGCTCCTGTCCCGACGTCACGCCCGCGGGCGTGAGCATCTCGTAGCGCTGCTGCTCGGTGACCGAGAGCATGGACGAGGTCACCGCGCGAAGCTGGCCAGCCTGTGCCTGCACGAGGTCGGCGCGCGCCTGCTCGATCTGCGCGTCGAGCTCTGGCGTGTCGATCTCGGCGAGCAGCTGGCCCTCCTTCACGAGGTCTCCGATGTCGACGAGCCAGCGCCGCACGTAGCCAGACACGCGCGGGTACACGACGGTGTCCTCGAGTGCTTCGGTGATTCCGGGGAGCTGGAGCGGCCGGTCCTGCGTCAGCTCCTTCGGGAACACCAGCTCCACACGAGGTGCAGCCCGCGCGGTCTCGGCGGACTGCTCGCGGATGCGCCGGCTCTGGCGCCACCGGGGGACGAAGCCGAGCACGAAGAGCACCGCGACCACCAGTAGCGCGACCACGACGAACAGCAGGCCGCTCCTGCGCGAGACCGTTGCGGGCGGCGGGAGCGCGAACTCGAGCTCGTCGTTCCGATCGTTGCTCGGCTGCCAGCCCTTGTCTCTGTGACCGTCGGCGGTGCCTTGCTCGGGCAGGAGCTGCTCGGGCCGCTTCTCGCGCCCACTCATAGAAACTCCACTTCCTCGTCGACCTGCTGCGCCTTCGTACGCAACAGGCTGTACATGACGGGCACGAAGAACAACGTCGCGAACGTCGCGAACGCGAGGCCCCCGATGACCGCGCGGCCGAGTGGCGCGTTCTGCTCCCCGCCCTCACCGAGGCCCAGCGACATCGGGAGCATGCCGAAGATCATCGCGAGCGCGGTCATGATGACGGGTCGGAGGCGGGTCATCCCGGCCGCCAGCGCAGCCGTGACGGCATCGCGGCCCACAGCGCGCTGATCGTTGGCGAAGGTGACCACGAGAATCGAGTTCGCGGTGGCGACGCCGACGCACATGATGGAGCCCATCAAAGCGGGCACGCTGAGCGTCGTCTGCGTGAGGAACAGCATCCAGCCGATGCCGGCGAGCGCCCCCGGCAGCGCCATGAGGATGATGAGCGGGTCGAGCCACGACTGGAAGTTCACGGCCAGGAGCAGGTAGACGAGCAGCACCGCGAACACCAGCCCGAAGCCGAGACCGCGGAACGACGAGTTCATGCTCTCGACCTGACCCTTCACCTTCACCTTGAGGCCGCGCGGGTAGTCCTTCTCGACGCGCTTCAAGATGGCCTCGATGGCGGTCGACACCGAGCCGAGGTCCGTACCCTCGACGTTGGCCTGCACATCGTAGGTGCGCTGCGTGTTGTAGTGCGTGATGTTCACCACCCCGGAAACCCGCCGTACTGTCGCGACGTTCGACAGCAGCTGCGGCAACGGGCTGCCGACCCCTGCACTGTCGGGCGAGCCGCCGCCCGGCGCCGCCCGCGTCCCTGGCGCGACTATCGACAGCGGCGTGCGGCGGAGCGCATCGATGGAGTCCATCTTGTACTGCGGCGTCTGCACCGCCACGAGGTAGGACACACCGCGCTTGTCGATCCAGTAGCTCGGCGCGACCAGCCCGCTCGACGATAGCGACACGAGCAGGTCGCTCGTCACGTCGCGCTCGGACAGCCCCATGCGGCTGGCCAGCGTGCGATCCACGTCGACCCGCAGCTCGGGGAGGTCCTGCACCTGCGCGAGGTGCACGTCCGCGGCGCCAGGGACATGGCGGAGCTCTCCGGCGATGCGCCGCGCCATCTTCAAAACGGCGTCCTCGGTCCCGACTGCGCCGACGAGCTGGATATCGATGGGCGCCGGCAGACCGAAGTTGAGCACCTGCGTCGAGATGTCGGGGGCGAGGAAAAAGAACGTGAACTCGGGGAACTTCTTGCCGAGCACGCTTCGCAGCTTTTGCACGTAGAGCTCGGTGGGCTTGTGACCCTCCTTCAGCGCGATCTGGATCTGGCCGTCCGCCGACGAGATGAGCGCGCCCTCGGAGAGCGAAAGGTTGATGCCCGACGAGGGGATGCCCATGTTGTCGAGGAGGACGTCGATCTCGTCTGCGGGGACGACCTCGTGGATGGCCGCCTCGATCTCCGCGAAGCGCCGCTCCGTCTGCTCGATGCGCGTACCCGGCACGCCGCGGCAGTGCAGCTTGATGAGGCCTGCATCGACCGTGGGGAAGAAGTCGCGCCCCACGAACAGGAAGAGGCACATGGACAGGCCCGCGAAGCCGAGGAAGCAGGCCACGACGAGGCCGCGACGCTCGAGCGCCCACGCGAGGAGCCCACCGTAACGACTGCGCAGTTCGTCGAAGTGGTGATTGAATCGCTCGTGGAAGCGGCCGAACCAGCTCGAGTCGTGCTTGCCCTCCTTGTGCATCTTCGCCTCGCCCACGAGGAGCGCGCGGACCATCGTCGGCACGAGCGTACGCGACAGGACGTAAGACATCAGCATCGCGAACACGACGGACATCGCCATCGGCACGAAGAGCGACTTTGCGGAGCCGGTGATGAACGCGACGGGCACGAACACGATGCAGATGCACAGCGTGGCCACGAGCGCGGGCGTCGCGATCTGGTAGGCACCATCCATGATGGCGTGCACCAGCGGCTTCTTCTGCACGAGGTTGCGGTGGATGTTCTCGATCTCGACGGTGGCGTCGTCGACCAGGATGCCGACGGCGAGCGACAGCCCGCCCAGCGTCATGACATTGAGCGTCTTGCCGAGCAACCCCAGCACCGTGATGCTGGTGAGGATCGCAAGCGGGATGCTGAGCACGACGATGAGCGTCGAGCGCCAGCTCCCGAGAAAGACGAGGACCATGAGCGCCGTGAGACCGGCCGCGATGGCTGCCTCCTTCACGACGCCGGACACCGCTGCGCGCACGAACAGCGACTGATCGAACAGGAGCTTCACCTTCAGCTCCTTCGGGATCTTGTTGATGATGGAGGGCAGCATGGACTTCACGCGCCCCGTGACGTCGAGCGTCGAGGACTTGCCCGACTTGAGGATCGTCATGAGCGCGGCCCTCTTGCCGCCGACATGGACGATGCTGGTCTGCGGCGCATTGCCGTCGCGGACGCTCGAGACGTCGCGCATGAAGATGGTCTTGCCATTCACCGTCTTGATCGGGATGGCGTTGATCTCGTCGACGAGCTCCGGGCTCGAGTTGAGGATGACCGGGTACTCCTGCGCGCCGATCTTGGCAGTGCCGCCAGGAACGATGATGTTCTGCGCCCCGATGACGGCGTTGATGTCGCGCGGGGAGAGCCCCGCGCCGTAGAGCCGCTCGGGGTCGATGTCGATCATCACCTGGCGCTGCTTGCCGCCGTAGGGGTACGGGATCTGCGCGCCCTTGATGGTGGCAATGTCGGTGCGGATGAAGTTGAAGCCGAGGTCGAAGAGCGCCTGCTCGGACAGCGTGTCGCTCTCGAGCGACGCCTGGATCACGGGCACGTTGGCCGCCGAGTACTGGATGACGAGCGGCGGCGTCGCACCCGGCGGCATCTGGCGCAGCGCGCTCTGCGAGACCGCCACGATCTGCGCGACCGCGGCGTCGATCGATGCGTCGGGCTGGAGGAACACCTTCACGACGCAGATGCCGCTGAGCGACTGGCTCTCGACGTGCTCGATGTCGTTGACGACCGTCGTGAGGAAGCGTTCGTACCCGGTGGCGATGCGCCGCTCCACCTCCTCCGGTGGAAGGCCCGCGAAGTTCCAGATGACGGAGACGACGGGGATGTCGATGTTGGGAAAAATGTCCGTCGGCATCGTGGCGATGCTGAACGCCCCCATGAGCACGATCATCATCGCCATCACCACGATGGTGTAGGGCCGCTTGAGCGCGAGTCGGACGATCCACATTCCGGGCGAGAGTGTAACGCTCCACGCGCCCGCCGCCCGTCCACGTCGAAGTGCAACGTTCGGACGTGGTCAGTCCTCTATTACGAAGGCACGCGCTCGAGCAGCAGCGAGAGGCCCTGCCCCACGCCGACGCACAGCGACACGAGCCCGCGTCGCGTTCCCGACCGCTGGAGCTCGCGCGCGAGCGTGCCGGCGAGGCGCGCACCCGAACACCCGAGCGGGTGCCCGATGGCGATCGCACCGCCGTTCACGTTCACGCGCTCTTCCGGTAGCCCGAGCTCTTGCATCACAGCGAGCGCCTGCACGGCGAACGCCTCGTTGAGCTCGACGCGGTCGAGGTCGGCCGCGCTCCAGCCCGCGCGCGCGAGCGCCTTCTTCGTCGCGGGGATCGGCCCGAGCCCCATCACGCGCGGATCGACGCCGGCCGACGCGCCCGTCACGATGCGGCACAGAGGCTTCCACCCCATCTCCTGCGCACGCGCCGCCGAGCACACGAGCAGCGCGGCTGCGCCGTCGTTGAGCGGCGACGAGTTGCCAGCCGTGACGGTGCCGCCGGGGCGGAAGGCCGGCTGGAGCCGAGCGAGCGCCTCCAGCGTCGAGTCGGCACGCGGACCCTCGTCCCGATCGAAGCGCACGGACACCCCCCGCTTCTCTCCGGCGACCTCGACGGCGACGATCTCCTCGGCATGCTTGACCGCCGCAGCGACGGCACGCTGGTGGCTCGCAAGCGCGAAGCGATCCTGTGCGTCCCGCGTGATGCCCGTCTGCGCCTGCACGTTCTCGGCGGTCTCGCCCATCTGCTCGAGGGGGAAGCGCTGCTTCATACGGTCGTTCGGGAATCGCCAGCCGAGCGAGGTGTCGAAGAGCGTCTGCGGTCCCGTTGGAAACGCAGCCGACGGCTTCGCCATCACGAGCGGCGCTCGCGTCATCGACTCGACGCCGCCCGCGAGGAACAGGTCGCCCTCCCCCGCCTTGATCGAGCGCGCCGCCAGCCACACCGCTTCGAGCCCCGACGCGCACAGGCGGTTCACCGTCACGCCCGGCACATGATCGGGCAGCCCGGCGAGGAGCAGCGCCATGCGCGCGACGTTTCGGTTGTCCTCGCCGGCCTGGTTCGCACAGCCGAGCACGACCTCGTCGATCTCGTCGGCAGGCACGTTGCTCCGCCTCACCAGCTCCGCCAGCACGAGGCCGGCGAGATCGTCGGCGCGCACGTCCTTCAGGCTGCCGCGGAACCGCCCGATTGGCGTCCGCACGTAGTCGACGATGACGGGCTCGTTCCTGGCGCTCATGCGCCGAACACTAGCACCTCGGTCGTCGGCGTCAGTTCCAGGCGGGGTCGACGGCGCCCGCGCAGAAGCACCCGTTGCTGGTGGTGTTGTAGCGCGCGTGGCCGGTGGCGGCGATGGTGCCCGTCGACGAGTAGATCCAGCATGCGCAGGAGGTCGCGCCCTGCTTGCACACGCCGGTGCCGACGCTCGTGCCCGATCCGCAGTGCCATCCGTCCGACGCCGTGCCCGCGATGTTCACCGCCGCCGCCGCCGCCGCGAACGCCTCGGTGGCGTTGTACGTGCCACTCTGTGCGCAGTCGAAGAACGCGTCGCCGAACCCGTCGGCGTGCGTCGTCTGGCAGCCGGAGGGGCAGCAGCCCGCGGTGCCCTGCGCTGTAGACGCGGCCGTGGGGCACTCGCAACCGTCGGTGTCGCTGCCCGCGCTGCCATTGCAGTCCGCCCGACCGACGGCGCACGTGTAGCTGCAGCGCTGGCCGTCGCAGGTGGACGCAGTGCTGTCCGCGCCGGTGCTGCACGAACACGTGTAGGCGCAGCCCGGGTTGCCCGTCTGCGGCACGACGCAGCTCGCGGTGGTGACTATGCCGCCGGTCGTGCACGCGCCGCACGTGCCGCAGTGCGCGGTGGTGGTGGCAGACGTCTCGCAGCCGTCGGTGTCGGACGCCGCGGCGCTGCAGTCGGCGTACCTGTCGGAGCATCCAGTGTACGTACAGCTCCCGCCCGCACAGCCCGCGCCGACGCTGTGCACGGTGTCGCACGCGTTGCTGCACGCGCCGCAGTGGGCGGCGTCGGCCTGCAGGTCGGCACACTGCCCGCTGCAGCAGGACCGCTTGGTGTCGCACGCGTGTGCGGCGTTGCAGCCGGGCACGCACGCCTGGCCCTGGCACACGGTCCCCGCCTGGCAGTCGCTGTCGGCGACGCAACCGACGCACTGGTGCGTGCCGGTGTCACACGTGAGCGCGCCACCGGTGCCGGCGCAATCGCTCGAGCCCTTGCAGCCGAGCTCGCACGAGTGCGACGCATTCACGCAGTAGCGACCGATGGCGCAATCGTCCGCGCGGGACACACACGTGACGCACGCCGCGGCTGCGCAGAACTTTCCCAGCGAAGAGCCCGCGCAGTCGACGTCGGCGCTGCACGGCTGAGCCAGGTCGCTCGATGCCGCGTCGACGTCGAGATCCGGCAGCTCGACGGCCGCGTCGCTCGGGTCGTGGATTGTGCCGGGGGACATCGAGACGGATGCGCAGCCGGCGATCACGAGATAGAGGCACGCGGCGAAGCGCTTCATCCGACTAGTACCTGGGAACCGTGCGCGTTTTGGAAGTCATTCCGTACACCACGATGCGGCGGCGCAGGTCCACGGAATCGACCGTCTTGCGGCGGACGTAGAGCGAGAAGCCCACGGTCGTGGGGTCGGGCAGCCCGAGCGAGATGACGTTCTTCATGCCCGTGGAGGCCGCACCGTTGCGCCCGAAGTAGAGCACCTGAGTGGTGAGCACCGTCGGTGCGACGAGCGTGTATGCGCCATTGCCGTCGACGATATCGGCGCCGGGCGAGTAACCCATCGTGTACGCGTCGGTGCCGTTCGCGACGCTGACCACGCGGCCCTTCTCGGCCGTCGCGGGCACCGAGTTGCAGCTGGCCTGCGCGTCCGTGTACGCAGGCGCGGTGCCGATGTTCACGACCTGGCACCACTGCACGGTCGTGCCGGTGAACACGACCATGAACGGCTGGTGGGTCGTGATCGCACGCCGCGAGGCCGTCATGATCGCGTCGCGGTTGGCGGTGGTCCAGTTGTCGACCTGGAAGCGCGACTTGTTCATGCCGAACGCGGTCAGCGCGACGGCGGCGATGACGCCTATCATCGCAACGGTCACCATGAGCTCCACGAGCGTGAAGCCTCTTTGTCCTCGGGTGCGCATCCTCATCCTCAATTGCGCAGCGTGATCTCGCTCGTGAGCGAGCGCCGCACGCGGCCATCGGTGGCGGCCACCCCCGGCCAGTTGTCCTCGAAGCCGCCGATCTGCGCCTCGGCGCCCTTCGGGGTGAGGCCGTTCACGACCTGACGCGCGGTCAAGGTCACGCGCAGCGCCGTCGCCTGCGATGGGTCACAGACGCCGGTCGGAGCAAGCGCCGGATCATCCGTGTCGTTGCATACGCGACCGTCGGCCATCAGCAGCGCGAGCTGCAAGTCCTCGATGTCGTCCGCGAGGATGCTCCAGGCCGGCGTGCTGCCCTGCGGCGGATCGACGGGGGTCATCGGGACGATCGCCACGACGAGCCGGGAGGAGTCGACCGTGTTGCCGACGGCGGCCGTCTTGAGCACGCGGAAGTAGATCTGGTTGCGGAAGCGGCGCACCGGGGTCGGCAGCGGAAGCGCGGGCGTGAGCGCCGCGTCGTTGTTCGCACAGTCGGCCGAGCCAGACGTCTGGTGCGGCACGAGCGTGTTGTACACGCCCGAGGCCAGCGTCGAGCCGGGCACGGCCGCCGAGATCTGCCGGAGCACGCCGTACGAAGGTACCGTTGCGGACTTCGAATCGACGAAGAGGAGGTAGTCCCCCTGCGCCCACACGCCGTTCAGCGGCGTCAACGACGAGATGTTCGTAGCGTAGCCGGTGGAGACGCTGGTCGCGAGCGCATTTCCGGTGTCGATGGCGGTGATGACGCGCAGCACATCGGGGTCGCGGTCGATGTCGCCGGCGGTCGTGTCGTAGGTACCCAGCGCCGGGGGCGGCGGCCACGCCGTGAGCCCGTTGTACATCTGCACGCGGAACAGGTTGCGCGTCCCCGAGCAGCCTGGCGTGAGCAGCATGCGCCCGTTCGCCATGCCGGCGCCGGAGCCGCGCACCGCACGCTCGATGGTCGACATCGAGATGCGCAGTGACTGCTGCATCTCACCGATCTGCCGCTGGCGCGCGGACTGGCTCGAGAACACCGAGTTGATCTGGAACGCCCCCGCCATCAGCACGCCGGCGAGCCCTAGCGCGATGAGGAGCTCGATGATGGTGAAGCCCCGCGCGCGCCTCACGGTGCGACCGCCGCGGGATCGAGCATCCCGGTCACGAGCGTGACGCCGTGGTCGGGGTAGTGAGTGGCCGTGCTGGCGTTCGTGAACCTGTTCGAGTTGTCGTCGTTCCAGCACACCGTCACCGCGATCTCGAGGGTGCGCAGCGCGTCACCCGCGCTCCGCGCGTAGGTGCCGCCGTACGCCGCCGGCGCCATGTTCGCCGTCGGCGCGGTGACGTTCGGGTTGTAGAAGTACTGCTGGCCGAGGCGATCGTACTGCTGGGTCTGCACCGCAGCCCCGAAGGCCTTGCCGGTGTCGGGGCCGCGCAGCGTACCGAAGGCGCCCGGCGTGAAGATGCAGCTCGACAGGCTCGCAGTCGCAGGAGCGGTCTGGTAGCTCTTGCAGGTGTTCTCGCACGTTGCCCAGCTCGCGGGCGCCGTGCCTTTGAGGCACGTGATCGCTTCCTTGGGCGCGAGCCGGATCGCCTCGATGATGGTGGACGCGCGCGACTGCGCCTGCGCGACTCGCGACGACGTGGACGTCGCCACCACCGACGTGGAGAGCACGCGGAAGATGGCGAGCATGCCGACGACGATGACGACGAGAGACATCATCAGCTCGACGAGCGTGACCCCGCGCGCCCTGCTCTGTGTCCTCACAGCTCCTGCCACAGGAGGCTGCGCATCGCGCCGATGAGGCCCGAACCGATGGAGGTGCCGGTGGCCGCCGTGGGCTGGTTGTTCCAGGTGTTGCCCCCGAGCACGGTGGTGGAGCCACCGATGGTGTCGACGAGCACGTGCCCGTCGTACACGCGCATCGACGAGATCGGAGCGCCACCGATGGCCACGGTGGACGACGACGTGGGAGCGCCGGCGGTACCGTCGGTCGACAGCGTGACGATGGAGCCCGTGCCCGTCGCGCACACCGACTGCGACGTGGCCTGCGCGGTCGCGAAGAACACACTCTTGTCGGCGACCGTCGGTGCCGCCCAGACCTTGGCGCCGTTCTGGATGTTGTACCTGTAGACGAGGGTCCCCTTGCTCGCGCCGCACGTGCCCACCGGGTCATCGTCCTCGTAGGACGCGATGTGATACGTCGAGCCCACCAGCCCCGTGCCGTCGGGGTTCGAGCCCCCGCCGACGAAGATCTGCACCTTCGGCGACGCGAACGTGCTCGCCTGCATGAGCTGCACGGCCATGCCGCTGTAGACCGTCTCGCCGAGCGACGCGACGAGGCACGACGTCTGCGTCGTCATGTCGACCTTGAAGATGCGACCTGAGGTGTCCACGGTGTAGGCGCGGTCCGGCATGCCATCCTGGTCCGCGTCGACGAGGCTCACGTAGCCAGCGATGCCCGTGGCCTGGGTGGCGTTGAGGGCCACGTTGAGCTGGACCTTCTTGGTTAGCGTGCCCGTCAGCGCATCGATGAAGTACAAGAACTCGTCGTCGAGCGTGGTGTTGAGACCGGAGCTCACGACCAGCTGGTGCTGGTACCCTGGTGCGCTCGGGATCTCGTTGAGGCCGATAGACGGCGACAGGTTCGAGCCGTTGAAGTCTGCGTCGGTGAAGTCTGCCGCCCACATCGCCTGCGGCGTATCCGTCGACATGTCGACGGCCGTGATGTAGCGCTGGCTCGTGCCGAGCGAGGCGAACGCCATCGTGCGAAAGCTCCCTCCGCCGGTGATGCCCGGATCCCAGATGTCCTCCACGGACACGGAGCCGTCGACCTCGCCGAGCGGGTTCGAGCCCGGCAGGTAGCCCTTGGCGGCGGGGACGTCGTTCTTCAGCTGGGAGAGCTGGGACGGCGGGATCCACGCCCACACCTCCTTGCCCGTTCCGTAGGCGGTGGCCTCCGAGCCGGCGAAGCAGCCGCGCAGCAGCGAGGCCGCGCAGGTGTCCGTGCTCGCGGCCGCGTCGTCGAACGGCCGGTACTGGCCGGCGTCGAACGCGTGGATCATCCCGTCCTGTGAGCCGACGATGCCCCGCGTGAGGCGTCCCTTGTTCGCCGTGCGATACGCGTTGTGCTTGGCGGCCAGCGTGGCGGGCGCGTTGTAGCCGTCGATCCAGGTCGGGCGAACCGGCGGGCCGACGACCGCGGGCGACGAGTTGTGTACCGACCCGAGCCGCCAGCCGCGCGTCTGCGGCTGCGTGGTCGGCGCCGGTGTGAATGCGATGCCGGCGGGATACTCCCAGCCGCGCGTCCACTGCAGAATGAACTGCGCGTCGATGTCGTTGGCGACGTTGTCCCCGTTGAAGTCGTAGACGAGCTTCGCGTTGTTGATGGCGGTGCGGGTGAGCGACGGCAGGAGCAGCGGGTACAGGAGCGAGCCGTTGGCAGTGGTGAACTGTCGTCCCACGCCCGCGACGCTCGTCCAGATGTTGCGCGCGTCCGGCGACGCCGCCGACGAGTTCACGGCGCCCGCATCCCACAGCGTCGGCGGCGAGGAGTACGGGCTTCCCGGCGTGGTCGGCGCGTAGAGCTCGTTGGCGGAGAAGTGACCGCGCAGCGAGTAGTCGGCGTGGGTGATGGCGGGCTCGGTCGCGGGGAACGGCGGCGTCTCGAGTGCGCCCGAGAAGGCCACGTTCGACAGCGGGATGGGCGCGGCGTACTTGAACGTCCCGTGCGAGACGGCCTCGTACCCGATGTTGAAGGCCGTGAGCTGCGGCTGGCAGGCCTGCACGGGGGAGATGAAGTCGGCGCGCCACTTGAGCTGCGAACCCGTGATGCCCGCGCCGAGCGTGTCGACGGTGACGTCGCCCGCGAGCAGCGAGGCCTGCGGCACTGCGTTCCACGACACGCCGTTGTCGAGGCTGTAGTACAGCTTGATCTGCGCCGACGCCCCGTCGCATCCGGGCGACGGGAAAGTAGCGGCATACGTCACGTGCACGCTCGAGATGGTCGTGTCTGGTTGCGCGGCGGCCGGAATGGTGGACACCACGTCGGAGATGACCTGCCCGCCGTTGGCGCGCTCCACCATGAAGATGACATCGTTGTAGTCGTTGTCGCCGACGTTGACCGGGAGATCCTCGTAGCCGATGAGCCAGAGGTTCGGGTTCGTCGCAGGAGGCAGCACGACGAAGTGCGGCGCGGAACCGTCCGCCGCCACCTTGATCGGCACGACGGTGTTGTCACCGGAGAGATCGACATTGTTGTAGATCGCCGTGTTGAGGCGCGTCCGCGCGGCGGGCGTGAGGAGGCCATTGGTGCCACCGAGCGGCGTCCAGCACGCGGAGTCGTTCGTCGCCTCGATGGGCTGGCACTTGAGGGCGATCTTCTGCAGCACGGTACCGGGGACTCGCGTGCCGCGGTCGGGGTTGAGGATGTTCTTGGTGAAGAACGGCATGCCCTTGACGGCGAGTGATCCGGAGCCCGCAGTGCCGAGGCCGAGCCCGAACTTGGGCAGCTGGCTGTCGTAGTAGGTCATCATGAAGAACACGATCTCGCGGTTGCCCTGCACGACCCCGAGGTTCACCGCGCGGTCCGCCGCGTTGCCCACGGTGCCGTCGCCGTTCACGTCGTAGTCCGGGATGCCGTCAGCGCTCGTCGACACGTCCGTCACCGGATAGGAGCCCGCGGTGGAACCGACGCCGTACGTGCTCGTGTCCCCGTCGTCGTCGCACAGCTTGAAGATCCACGAGCCCTTGCCCGGCCCCGTCAATGACTCGAGGATGTTGGGGACGTGGGGGAACGTGCCGCCGTCGGAGTAGTCGAGTGCGCTGTTGAGCAGGTCCGGAACCGTGTTGGACCCGGTGATGTGCCAGAGCCCATCGAGCGGGCGGGAGGGCAGCTTCTGGGTCTGGAACCAGTCGAGGATGCCGTCTGCGTCCGCATCCTTCAGCGTGCCGTCCGACTTGATGAACGGCGCGATCTGGTCGAGGTAGAACCAGCCGAACGAGTGCGACGCGCCTGCGTTGCGGTACACATACTTCACGTTGAGCTGCTGATCGAACGGCAGCGTGATGTTCTGCGCGTTGAACGGCATGAGGTTCGTGTCGAGCTGCAGGCCGCCGGCCTTGACCGCCACCGAGGTGTTCGACGTGAGCGGCGCCGTCGACAGGCCGGTCGGATAGGTGACGGCGTTGAGATCTCCGTAGCACGTGGTCGCAACGCCCGTCGCGTGAACGCTGGCGCGCTTGTCGGAGACATACATCGCTCCGGCCACGATCCAGACTGGAATCGTGAGGATGAGCAGCCGACGCAGGGTGGACTTGCGCATGATCATCGGTGATCCCCCTGCCCCTTGTGCGTCTCGGTCTTCGTCGGCGGCGCCGCTAGCCCGCCGTTCTGCTCCGGAACGCGCTGCATCACGCGCGAGCGCATCCTCGGGTCGGTCTTCTGCCGCAGAAATGCGATCACGAGCTCGCGCTGCACGGCGTCGATGTGGCCGGCCTCGCACGGCGAGTCGGGCGACACCGCCTGCGGGTTCTCGATCCAGCGACGGAGCGCGTCGACGCGCGGGAACTGCGCGGCGCG
>JAYTLP010000305.1:0-5995 GCA_043729375.1 Myxococcales bacterium | reverse complement strand
TCGCTCGCGAGCGCTGCATCGCTGCCGGGTAGCATCGCGAGCACGTTGCCCGTCTGCACGCGGCGTACGTCCACAGCCAGCTCGAGCGAGAGCTTTGCGTCGAGCGGGATTGCGCGGAAGCCGGGCAGCTCCGCGCGAGCGTAGAGCGCGGCCGGATCCTCCGTCACGCCACCCAGCACGAGGATGTCGCGGGCCCGCTGCTCCGTGACCCACATGCGCGTGACGAGGCGGGGCTCGTCGCCGGCGGGCAGCTCGAAGGCCTCACCCGACCAGCTCGACTGCACGACTTGCCACGGATAGCCCGCAGACGGCGTGGTGTGCACGATGATGACGCCCGCGGCGCCGTGCCGCGCGGCCTCGGCGTACTTGTAGTCCCAGCGGCCGTAGTAGAGCCGCGTCACCCCCCCGAAGCGCATCGGATCCGAGGCGGGATCGTTGTTGAGCAGCACGACGACCTTGCCGCGCACGTCGATGCCGGCGTAGTCGTCCCACTTCTCTTCGGGTGCCACGATGCCGTAGCCCACGAAGACGAGCGATGCGCCGTCGAGCTTCGCCCGTGTGCCCTGCCCGCCCGGTGCGACGACGACGTCCTGCCCGGCGTCGAGGCGGAGCGTGCCACCTTTGCCGCGCAGCACCGGCGCCTCCACCACCCTCGTGCGGAGGCCGACGAGCGGCACGCGCTGGATCCAGCTGCGCTCGCCGCCGCTCTGCATGTCGCCCATCGGCCGCAAGCCGAGCCCTTCGAAGCGGCTCGTGACATAGCGCATGGCCAGGTCGTCACCGGTGCTCGCGGGCGCACGCCCTTCGAGGAGATCGTCGGAGAGAAAGCGGATGTCCGCGAGCAACACGCGCTCCGAGAGGCGCGCAATGGCTGCTTTCTCGCGGACCTTCTCGGGGACAGCTTTGCCAGCAGCGACAGCGGGGACGAGCGTGACGGCGACGAGCAGCAGAGCGCGCATCCGCGCACTGTAGATCGGTCAGCCGCAGCCGGGGTGCCGGACGTCGCGGCCGCGCAACGAGTAGACGACCATCTCTGCGACGCTGGTAGCGTGGTCGCCGATCCGCTCCAGATAGCGCGAGATGGACGACATCGCGAGGACGCCGGCAAAGTCACGCGTGCCCTCGGTGGGCGTGGAGAAGAGGTCGGCGATGAGGTGCATGTTCTGCGCGTCGATCTCGCGATCATCGCGGATGACCTGCTCTGCACGCTCCATGTCGGAGCTGGCAAAGGCGTCGAGCGCATCCTCGAGCGCAGCGCGCACCCGAACCGCCAGCTCGACGAGGCGCGTCTCGGCGGGAGACGGATCGAGCCGCGCGAGGTCGCGTGCTCGCTTCGCAATGTTCACCGCGAGGTCGCCGATGCGCTCGGGATCGGCGACGACCTTGAGCGCGAAAACGACGAAGCGGAGGTCGGACGCGACCGGCTGCCGACGCGCGATGACTGCGTAGGCCAGCTCGTCGATCTCCCGCTCGTCGAGGTCGGATGGCCTGCTGCATGCCGTGCGTCACGATGACGAGCGTGCGGCTTCGACGCAGCTCCTCGATGAGCCCCTCGATGCGGGCGGTCGCCACCGGATCGAGGTTTGCCGTCGGCTCGTCGAGCAGGAGGATCTCGGGCTCGACCGCGAGCGCCCGGGCGATGCAGAGGCGCTGGCGCTCACCCGCAGACAGCGCGGTGCCGGGCTCGTCGAGACGGTCGCGCAGCTCGTCGAAGAGCGCCGCACGACGCAGCGACCTCTCCAGCACGGCTACGCTGTCGCGCGGTGGCGATTTGCCGGGGCGAACTCCGATGAGGACGTTGTCGCGGATCGACAGGTGCGAGAACACGGCGGGCTGCTGGAACACGGCGGGCTGCTGGAACACGAGCCCCACACGCCGTCGGATGGCGATCGGGTCCACGTCCGGCTCAGCGATTCCACAGCGAGCGCGCTCACGCGGGCATCGGGGCGTGGGCATCAATCCGCTCTGCGACCAGCGCCCAGCCGATGGCGACGACCAGCAACGCGACGACGGATCCCGGGCGCGACCGCCATGCGGCGGCGCCGAGCGCGGGCGCATTGCCCACGACGACAAACAGGCCGGCCTCTCCGACGAGGCGCGCGGGCACGCGCAGGGTCGTCGCGAGCAGTGGTCGCACTGTCACCGGGAGGACGACGTGACGAAGCGCCTGGAGCGGTGAAAGCCCGAGCGCCAGCGCCGCGTCGAGCTGGCGTCGATCCAGACCCGCGCGCAGGTCGAGGAGACCCAGCGTGACCGGTGCGTATGCCCCGAGCGCCCGGAGAACGAGCCACGCGTGGCTGTGCGAGCCGGCCACCGCGGGCGCAACGGCCGCGAGCGGCATCGCGCCGAGGAGCCGCAGCGAGCCGGACGCACTTCGAGCGCCCCCGGCGGCCCAGGCCGTCCACAGTGCCGCCGGCGTCACGAGCGCAACGACTGCCAGCGCGAGCGCCGACGTGGCGAGCGCGGCCCCGATCACGGCGTCGCCTCGAGGTGGGGCGCGGTCGGCGCGCGAAACATTCTTCTCACGGACGCGCGCCGGCTGCGCGCGGGCCGCGATGCAGCCGGCGCCGCGAGGATCACGACGAGCGACAGCGCGATACCGCCGCGCTCCTGCAGCATCGCCACGCCCTCCAGCACCAGCTCGTGCGCGCCGACGATCCGCCACAGCGCGAGTGCCGCCATACCCTTGGTCGCGGCGAGCGCAAGCCCACGCAGGAGCAGGGTGGGCCCCGCCGGGTCGGCGGCGGCCGCGAGCCGCGCAGCCTGTCGCTGCGTCCCGCCGAGCGCAAGCGCGGCCAGCTGAAGCTCGAGCCTCGCCGGGCTGACCAGCACCGCCCGCTCCGCCGCGAGCCGAGGCGCCACGACGATCGCCGTTGCGAGGACGGCGAGCAGCCACGCGCACGTCGCGTTCTGAGGCGCCATCGCAGCGCCCACCAGACCGAGCGTCGCGCCCACGGCGAGCGGCGGGAGCGCAAGCAGTACTCGCGTCGCGCGGACTGGCACGACGAGCGCGAGCGGCCACGCCAGCGCGAGGCTCGAGGCAGCAAACAGCCGACGAACACGCACCTCACGACGACGACGGGCAAGCCACGGCCCGCCTACACCGGAACGTCTCCCGTACGAACCGGATGCCGCGGCCGGGACAGCTACTCGTCCTGCGGACGGATGCGATACCCGAGCCCGCGCACCGTCTCGATCAGCTCACCCGAGGCACCGAGCTTGTCGCGGAGTCGCTTGACGTGCGTGTCCACCGTGCGCGTCTCGAGATCGGGCGACGTGTTCCACACGTTCGTCAGCAGCTCGTCGCGCGTTCGCACGCGCCCCTTCCCCTCGACGAGGTAGGCGAGGAGCTTGAACTCCTGCAGCGTGAGCGGCAGCTCCTCCCCTTCGACCCGCACGAGGTACGCATCGAGATCGAGCTCGATAGGCCCTACCTTGAGTGCGCGCTCGCCCGCCACCCGCTGGGCGCCGACCGAGCGTCGCGCGACCGCCTCGACGCGCAGTAGCACCTCGCGCACGCTGAAGGGCTTGCAGACGTAGTCATCGGCGCCGAGCTCGAGACCCGCGATGCGATCGGCTTCCGAGCCGCGCGCCGTGAGCATGAGGATCGGGATGCCGCGCGTGGACTCGTCGCTCTTGAGGAGACGACACACGTCGGTCCCTGATACGTCGGGCAGGTTCAGGTCGAGGATGATGACCTGCGGGCGCAGGCTGCGCGCGCGCGCCAGCGCCTCGGCACCGGTGGCGGCCTGGGCTACCTGGTAGCCCGCCTGGCGCAGGTTGAACTCGAGCAGGGTGCGGAGATCTCTCTCGTCGTCGACCACCAGGACGAGACCACGTGCGTCGGACATGGCCGAAGCCTAGCGAGCCGGCTCCTGCACGCGGTGACTTTCGTGTGAACTTTCGGGGTCGGGCGCGAATCGAGGCCACTCGACGAGAAAGCGCGACCCCTGCCCCAAGACGCTCTCCACGCGGATCTCTCCCCCGTGCGCAGCGACGAGATGGCGCACGATGGACAGGCCGAGCCCAGTGCCGCCGAGCTCGCGGGATCGTGCGTTGTCGACCCGATAGAAGCGCTCGAAGAGGCGGGGCAGGTGCTCCGCCGCGATGCCGGGTCCCGTGTCCGCGACGACGAGCTCCGTGCGTCGTTCGTTCGAGGTGGCCGACACCGTCACTCGTCCACCGGCAGGCGTGTACTTCAGCGCGTTGTCGACGAGGTTCGTGAGCACCTGCTCCACCGCGGCGCGCTCGGCCAAAAGCTCGACGGCTGCCTCCTCCGGCGCGATGGCGCTGGCGAGCACGATAGCCCTGTCCTCGGCGCGCGCAGCGAGGGCTTGCAACACAGTGTCCACCACCGCGCCCGTCGGTACGCGCTCGGCGCGAGGTCGATAGCCGCCCTCCATGCGCGCGATGTCGAGCAGATCAGACGTGAGGCGGGAGAGTCGGTCGGCATGCCGCGTCAGGATGTCGATGAACGACCCGCGCGCGACCTCGTCATCGGCGGCTCCTGCCGCGAGCGTCTCGACCGCGCCCACGATGGCGGCCACGGGCGTGCGCAGCTCGTGCGACGCGTTGGCCACGAAGTCGCGACGCAGACGTTCGAGCCTGCGCGCCTCCGTGGTGTCGAGGAGCACGACGACGATCTGGCTCTGCGGCCCACCCAGGGGTCGCGCGGTCACCTTCAGCGTCCGTGGCTCGGCGACGATCTCGCGCGTGACCTCGGCATCCGTGCGCTGCGACTCGTCGATGACCTCCGCGAGCTCGGGCAGGCGGGCGACCTCGAGCGGCGTGCGTCCCTCGAGCGAGCCGCGCGCGCCGACGAGCTCGGCGAACGCCGGATTGGCTGCGACTATCTCGCCGTCGTACAGCAGCGCCACGCCCTCGGCCATTCCGTCGAGGATTGAACGTTGACGCGTCATCTCTCCGCGCAGTCCCAGGGTGACGTCCTCCATCGCCGCCCGCATGCGCTTGAAAGCCCGCTGCAGCTCGCCCAGCTCGTCGTCGACCGGCGTGGGCAGCGGCGCCTCGAAGTCACCCTGCGACAGCGCCCGCGTCGCGCGCGCGAGGCGCGAGATGCGAGCCCGCGCGCCGAGGTACGACGGCAGCCCGACTGCGAGTGCCGAGAGGACACCGGCTGCGAGCGCGCCGACGGCGATCCCGAGCTCGCGACGCGTGACGCCGTGGAGGACGAGAGGTAGCCCGACCGCGACTATCAGCGCCGCGGCGAGGGCGGCCAGCATGGCTCGTCCGATGCGCGCGCTCACGAAGCCGAGTACCTACCGCAGCCTTGACGGCACGACAAGCGGGTGGGGCGTTGCGCCTCGCCCCGGTTCGTGGAAGAAACCCCAAGTTACTTTCCCTTCAGGAGACCCCTACATGAACAAGCTCGGCTACGTGCTCGGTACGCTCGTCACGCTCTCGTCGTTCACCGCCCTCGCCGCGCCCACCGTATGGGACATCGACCCGGCCCACAGCTCGGCGGGCTTCTCGGTCCGTCACATGATGGTCTCCACGGTCCGGGGCGAGTTCGGCAAGCTCACGGGCACCATGACGATCGAAGGCACCGACTGGAAGACGGCCGTCGTCGACGCCTCCGCAGACGTGAACACGATCAACACGCGCGAGGCCAAGCGTGACGCTCACCTCAAGAGCCCCGAGTTCTTCGACGCGGCCAAGTACCCGACCGTCTCCTTCAAGTCGACGAAGGTCGATGTCGGCGCGGGCGGCGCGGTGAAGCTCAACGGCAACCTGACCATGCACGGCGTCACGAAGCCCGTCACGTTCGACGTCTCGCCCGTGTCGAAGGAGATGAAGAACCCGTACGGTCAGACGGTCATCGGCACGTCGGCGACGGCCAAGATCAACCGCAAGGACTTCGGCCTCACCTGGAACAAGCCGCTGGAGCAGGCTGGTGGCGTCATGGTCGGCGACGAAATCTCGGTCGTGCTCGACCTCGAGCTAGACAAGAAGATGGCCGCCGGCGGCAAGGTCGTCC
>JAYTLP010000304.1:0-4113 GCA_043729375.1 Myxococcales bacterium | reverse complement strand
CACTCCCGCGCGCCTTCGTCACGGCCGACTCGCGGAGCAAGGCGGGACCGCGCGAGCCGACCTCCGCGGGACCCGGAGACGCGGTCGCGTCGGCCACGGGCACGCTCCCGCTGAGATCCGGCGAGCGCGAGCAGCCTGCGGCGCACAATCCCACAGCCAGCACCCGGAACGCGCGGTCTCTCCAGCTCATGTGCCCATTGTTGTCCCGCAGACCGGCAATTGATCACCGATTCGACGAAGAGCCTCAGAAACGCGTGGATTGAATGAGGGCGAGGGGCCCTGCAACCAACTCCGTCACTTTTGCGCCCTGCGCGCGACAAATCGACCCGCAGAAACGCGCCCTCGCGTCGCGGGCTGCACCACCACCGCATGGGCAAGATCTTGCGGGGGTTCACGCTGCTCGTTGCCCTCCTGCTGGCGGCACTCGCGAGCTGCACCGGCAAACCCTCGCCTGCGCCAGCCGTCCTCGGCGACCCTGCGGTCGCGGACGGGCTCGTCGGGCCAGAGGGCGGACGCATCGTTCACCTGTCGGACGCGGCGCTCGTCGTCCCGCAAGGGGCGCAGAGCGCCGTACAGATCGCGCTCACGAGCAGCAGCTTCATCATCGCGTCGACGGTGGTCGTCATCGGCGATACTGCGCTCGCGACGAGCTACGTTTCTGGCAACCAGCTGAACGCCACCGTTCCTGCGTCGTACCCTCGTCTCGTCCACGTCCTCGCGGTCGCGGTCCGCACGCCTGCGCTCGGGGGAGGGTCGAGCACCACCGCGCCGTTTTGACCGTGGGTGAGCTAATTCCCGTGTCCACGCTCGCGACGATCTCGCCGATTGCCGTAACCCCAGGGCTCCGCCGACTTCTTGCTGAGCGCGACCGGAGCGAGATTCGTGCCGGGCGGGCTGCTCTTCTTCGGGGGCAAATGGGTGCGCCCCATCGGGGATCTGCGCGCCTATCCGCACCTGCACCTGCACTGGCTCGGGCCAGTGCAGCTCAGGCTACCCGTGCGATGAATGCCGTCATCGGTGCTGCGGACCCGTCGCCCATACCCTGCGGCCTCCTATGAGCGCGACGGCAGGGCCACGGCGAACGCCTCGCGCAGACGGGGCAACCAAGGGGTGGGGTTCGGCCCGGACTTCGTGCTAAGCACAGCGCGATCCGAGGCTCCGAGGACCCTGTTTTCATGACCACCGCGCTCCGCATCTGTTCCCGCTGCATGACGCCCGAGACGCACGAGACCGTGACGTTCGACGAGGAGGGGGTCTGCAACGTGTGCCGGCAGCACGAGCACAAGAAGACCGCCATCGACTGGAACGCGCGCAAGGCGGACCTCGACACGCTGGTCGCGGAGTACAAGGGCAAGAACGCGTACGACTGCATCGTCCCGTTCAGCGGCGGCAAGGACTCCACCTTCACTCTGCACTACCTCGTGCAGCAGTACGGCTTGAAGCCGCTCGTCGTGCAGTTCGATCACGGGTTCATGCGGCCGGGCCTGCGCGAGAACAACGAGCGCACGTTCAAGAAGCTCGGCGTCGACGTCCTGTCGTTCCGCGCGAACTGGCACGTGGTGCGGAAGGTCATGCTGGAGAGCCTCGTCCGCAAGGGCGACTTCTGCTGGCACTGTCACACCGGGATCTTCGCGTACCCGATGCAGATCGCCGTGAAGTTCGAGGTGCCGCTGCTCTTCTGGGGCGAGCCCTCCGCCGAGTACACGAGCTACTACGGCTACGACGAGACCGAAGAGGTCGATGAGCGCCGCTTCAACCGCTTCGTGAACCTCGGCATCACGTCCGACGACATGACCGGGATGATCGATCTCCTCGGCATCGACGCGCGTGACCTCAACCCGTTCCGCTACCCGCCGCTCAAGGATCTGCGGAAGCTCCGCGTTCGGTCGGTGTGCCTCGGCAGCTACATCCCGTGGGACGTCAAGGCGCAGACCGCGCTCATCGAGAAGGATCTCGGGTGGCTGGGCGCGCGGGTCGAGGGCGTGCCCGAGGACTACACGTACGAGAAGATCGAGTGCTTCATGCAGGGCGTCCGGGATTACCTGAAGTTCCTGAAGCGCGGCTACAGCCGCACGTCGCACCTCACGAGCATCGACATCCGTAACGGTCGCATGAACCGCAAGCGCGCCCTCGAGCTCGTGAACGAGCACGACGGCAAGCGCCCGGCGAGCCTCGACGTGTTCCTGCAGTACGTCGGCATCGACGAAAAGCAGTTCCACGACATCGCGAAGGGGCACGCGGTGGCGCCGTGGGTCTGTGACCACACCACGCTGAAGAAGGGCGAGGCGCTGCCCGACTTCGACCAGATCGATCGCACGTTCGAGCTGCTCGCGCGCTAGTCGGGCCGATGGACGTCGCGGTCGTCGACTACGGAATGGGCAACCTCCATTCGGTGCGCAACGCGCTCCTGATGGTCGGCGCCGACGTGGTCGTCACGAGCGATCCTGCCGAGCTCCGCCGCGCCGACCGCATCGTGCTCCCGGGGGTCGGCGCGTTCGGCGAGTGCGTGAAGAACCTCCGCGCGAGCGGCGTCCTCGGCACGCTCGAGGAGGAGGTGCTCCAGAAGGGCAAGCCGATGCTCGGCATCTGCGTCGGCATGCAGGTGCTCGCCACGCGCGGAGATGAGCTCGGCGAGCACGAGGGGATCGGCTGGATCCCCGGGCGCGTGCGCCGCTTCACCGTGGACGAGACCGCGAACCTCCGCGTGCCGCACGTCGGGTGGAACGAGGTGCAGCCCTCCGCCGCGCGCCATCCGGTCTTCGCGAAGATGCGCAAGGACGCGAGCTTCTACTTCGTCCACTCCTACTTCTTCGAGCCGGAGAATGCGTCGCATGTCGCCGCCACCTGCGACTACGGCGGCGCGTTCACCTGCGCCATCGCGCGCGACAACATCCTCGCCCTGCAGTTCCACCCCGAGAAGAGCCAGCAGAACGGGCTCGGCGTGATCGAGGGCTTCCTCGACTGGAAGCCCTGACCCGTGCTGAAGCGTCGCATCATCCCCAAGCTGCTCCTCAAGGACGGTCGCAACGTCAAGGGCGTGAAGTTCGTGAAGCTGCGGGACACCGGTCACCCGGTGACGAACGCGCGCATCTACGACGCGCAGGGCGCCGACGAGCTCGTGTTCCTCGACATCACGGCGAGCAAGGACAACCGCACCATCCTCTTCGACATCATCGCCTCCGCGGCCGAGGAGGTCTTCATGCCGTTCTGCGTGGGCGGCGGCGTGCGCACCGTCGACGACGTGCGCGAGCTCCTGCGCGCCGGCGCCGACAAGGTGTCGATCAACAGCGCCGCGGTCGAGACGCCCGAGCTCATCACGCGCGGCGCCGAGCGCTTCGGCGTGCAGTGCATGGTGGTCTCGATCGACTACCAGACGAACGCCGACGGCAAGCCCGAAGTCTTCACGCACGGCGGAACCGTCGCGACCGGCCTCGACCCCGTCGAGCACGCGGTGGAGATGGCGAAGCGCGGCGCCGGCGAGCTCCTCGTCACCTCGATTGATCGCGACGGTACGATGGTGGGGTACGACATCGAGGTCCTCAAGCGCATTGTCGACCGCGTGAAGATCCCGGTCATCGCGTCGGGCGGCGCCGGTACGCTCCAGCACCTCGCGGACGCCGTGAAGCAGGCCGACGTGTCCGCGGTGGCGGTGGGCAGCCTCTTCCACTTCACGGACCAGAGCCCGATCAAGGCGCGCTCGTTCATGAAGGTGGCGGGGATCCCCGTGCGCGTGGGTAACTGAGCACCCAATCGCCCGGGCAACTCGGTTTTCGAAGCGACCGAACGTCGTGAGCCGCCTCTCCTGGATCGCTGCTCCCCGCTCGGTCGGCAGGCGCGACGACGCCGCGCGGTCGGGGTCGCTGCCGCAGCTCGCGATCCGGCCCGCCACGATACCCGTGGCGAGCAAAGCGACGGGAGAGAGGCGCACCCGGCAAGCCTGCCGTGCCGACGGGCCGCCCGCAACCCGGGTCAGGGCGGGCAGTTCGTGAGGCCCTTGATCCACGACTCGACCACCGCCTCGCCCTTCGTGTCGATCGTCGTTCGACCGAGCGGCGGCATCCGGTAGGCCTCCGTCGAGCGCATGCGCTGCAAAAGCACCGACTTCGCCGGCGC
>JAYTLP010000303.1:0-12945 GCA_043729375.1 Myxococcales bacterium | reverse complement strand
ACATCGGGTCAGGCGACGCTCCCAAGTAACGTCGTGTTCCTCACGTGCGACGCGTTCGGTGTGCTGCCGCCGGTGTCACGTCTCACGCCGGAGCAGGCGATGTATCACTTCCTGTCCGGATACACCGCCAAGGTCGCGGGCACGGAGATCGGTGTCACCGAGCCGAAGGCCACCTTCTCGACGTGCTTCGGCGCACCGTTCATGCCGATGCACCCCGGTGTGTATGCAAAGCTCCTCGGCGAGCGCATGGCGCACGCGGGCTCCAAGGCGTGGCTCGTAAACACCGGCTGGTCGGGCGGTGGCTTCGGAGTCGGCAAGCGGATGAAGATCGGGCACACGCGGGCGATGGTACGCGCCGTCCTGTCGGGTGCTCTCGAGAAGGCAGAGATGGTGCGCGATCCGGTGTTCGGCTTCGAGGTCCCTATCGCCATCGCAGGCGTGCCTGCGGAGGTTCTGCGCCCGCGCGATACCTGGGCCGACAAGTCGGCTTACGATGCGCAGCAGACCAAGCTCGCCCAGATGTTCCGCGACAACTTCGAGAAGTACCGCAGCGGTGTCTCGCCCGAGATCGCCGCCGCGGCACCGAAGTGAGGGCAGCTAGTAGCGGACCTTCAGCTCGGGGTTGATGCTGACCTCGCCCGAGACACCCGGCGGTGATGTGGAAAAAAGCCCCGCCGGGTCATTTCCCGACACCTCGTCACGCGAGTAATCGGCCGTGGATGCGAGACCGGCGTCGATCGGCTGGTTCGTCAGCTCGGCTGAGAGCCAGTGCGGCGAGGCACGGTGACACTCCGGGCACTTTCCCGTCGGTGGGTCATCGCTGGTTTGCGACATGATGTGCCCGCAGTCCTTGCAGGACCACGCCGTGCCGAGATGCTTCGTGACTGATTCGACGACAGTTGCCATGTGTCACCCCTTGCCTGTTGGAGAGCAAAGGGTGTGCCGAGTCAGATGCGCCGCTCGGTCGTGAGGACCGTCGCGGACCAGGCGAGCAGCGCAAGGTCGCGGAGCACGGTGAGGCCGTTCACCGGGCCGCCTCCTTTGCCGAAGCAGCCGCAGCTCACGTCGATGTGGCGGAGCCAGGCGGCGCCGACCGCCACGGTGAACGTCACGAGCAAGCCGAGCACGAGCAGTGCGGCGGGAGCGCGCCAGGGCTTCGGTGCGGCCACCAGCGCGAGGCCCGCGACGACCTCGACCGCGGGCAGGACGGTGCCGAGGAACGGCGCGAGCTGGGAGAGCAGCCGGTAGTTGGCGATCTCCTCGATGAAGGCCGGCACGTCGATGAGCTTCAGCGCGCCCGCGTAGACGAACAGCCCGCCGAGGAGAAGGCGAAGGACGACGGGCACGACCCGCTTCATCGCGACTCCGCCGCGGACCGATCGACTGCGCAGCTCTCGCACGGCCCCGACGCACATGCGAGGCCCGCGTGCTCCCACGCGGAGAAGCCGCCTTCGAGCGCGTACACGGCGAGGACCGAGCGCTGCGCGATGCTGCGCGCGACGGTGAGCGCCTCTTCCGTGGAAGCACCGTACACGATCACCTTGCTGTGCCCGCCGAGCTTCGCGAGCGCCTGGGCGGCGACATCACCCTGCGCGTCGCACGGCAGGTGCACGGCATTGGCGACGTGTCCCGCCGCGAAGTCGGCGGCGGGGCGCGCGTCGGCGACGAGCACGTCGTTATCGGTGCAGAGCTTCGATGCGTCCACTGGCGTGATGCGCCTGGGCTCGACGGCAGGTGCCTCGCACACCGCTGTATGCGGATGCGGCACGAGGTGCAGCCCGCCGGGCCTCGCGGCAGCGACGGCGAGCCCGAGCGCCGCGCCGACGAGGCCGAGCACGAACGCCCGCACCGCGGTGGTCGTCCATGGCTGCGCCGGCCGCATGTTTTCTAGCCTAGCACCGCTTCGCGTGGCCTCGGCACATGAGCCGGGGTGCGCGGGACGGTACTCGTCACGAGCTCGCTGCTGAGTTCAGCTCCGTGCAGTGAGCCTGTCGAGCGCCGTGCGCTGCTCGTCGGTGAGGATGTTGTGCAGGTGCTCGAGCGCGTCGATGACGGCGCGCGCCGCCTCGGGCGCGATGCGTGGGCCGATCGCCGCGGCTGCCAGGTCCGCATCGAACGGCAGCCGCGATGCGGCACGTAGCGCAAGGGTGAGCTGCGACGACCGGTACCGATCGTCGCCGATCGTGCCGCGGAGCTGCGCGACGACGTCGCCCGCCTCGCTGGCCTGCCGTGCGTTCAGCTCGAGCCCGCGCAGGATGTCGTCGACTTGTGCGTGGTCGCTGGTTTGACGAGCGGCGCCGCCGGAGCCGGAGCGCCAGCCGGCGTCGAAGCCGCTGTCGTGGACGCCGATGTCGACCGTGCCACGGTGGCTGTGGTGATAAAATGCGGGGCCGCAGGGGCCCTCGAAGAGCGGATGGCACTGACACCCGTGGTGGCGCCAGCGGAACGCGCGGATGGCCGCCTTGGCGAGGATGACGGTGGTGACGATCCCGATGGCTGTGAACATGACCGCTCTCCGTGGGGGGGGTGAGCTGCGTGAGCGCCGGAATGCGTCGACTGTTAGGTCCGGCTGTCGCGTGGTAACGACCGCCATGGTCCGCGTATTCCTGCTCGTTTGCATGCTGTGCGCTGGCGTCGCTCGTGCCGAAGAGAACAAGACGCTGCGTCGTTTCTTCGATGCGGAGTGGGCGTGGGACATGAGCGACCAGCCGGAAAACGCGACGCTCGTCGGCGACCGCACGAACGACGCGCGCCTCACCGACCTCTCGCCGGCCGCGTTCCTGCGCCGCACCGCGCACCTCACGGCGCGGCTCGCGCAGGCGAGGAAGCTCGACCGGCGAAACCTGAGCGTGGGTGATCGACTGTCGCTCGAGCTGTTCATCGCCACGACTCAGACTGCGGTGGACCTGAGCCGCTTCCCCGTGCAGCGTCTCGCGGTGACGCAGCAGGGGGGACCGCACATCGATCTGCCCACGCTCGCGCAGGTGCCTACCTTCCGCACCGCGCGGCAGTATGCGGACTACGTGAAGCGCCTGCAGGCGATCCCGACGTACATCGACCACGTCATCGCGCTGCTCGAGGAGGGGCGCCAGACGGGCTGGGTGTCGGCCAAGGAGCCGTTGCGCGACATATCGTCGGCGGTGCGCGCGATCGTGACGGCGCGCGCCGAGGACAGTGTCTTCTACATTCCGTTCCGCAATGCGGAAGCGGACAGGTCGAGCGCAGCGCTCGCGGCCACGGTCATCGCGCGCGACGTTGCGCCGGCGTACGAGAAGCTGGCGTCGTACCTCGAGGCGACCTACCTGCCAGCGACTCGTGTCGACGTGGGCGTGTGGTCGTTACCCGAGGGGAAGGCCTACTACGATGCGTGCATCCGGCTCCACACCACGACGACGAAGTCGGCTGCGGAGGTGCATGCCCTGGGGCTCGCCGAGGTAACCCGCATCGAGCGCGAGATGACCGATGCGATGCGCCGGACAGGCTACACGGGCACGCGCGACGCCTTCGCGCAGATGCTGCGCACCGAGCCGCGCTTCTTCTTCCCGAGCGGCGCGGCGCTGCTGGTCGGCTATCGCGACATCGCCAAGCGGATCGACGGGCAGCTCCCGAAGCTCTTCGGCAAGCTCCCGCGGCTGCCATACGGAGTGGAGCCGACGCCGGCCAACGAGGAGAAGACCTCGACCACCGCTTACTACCGCCCGGGCTCTCAGTCCGACGGTCGTGCGGGCACGTTCGCGGCCAACCTCTACAGGCCCGAGACGCGGCCGAGGTGGGAGATGGAGGCGCTCACCCTCCATGAGGCCGTCCCGGGCCACCACCTGCAGATAGCGCTCGCGCAGGAGCTCCCCGACGTGCCGCGCTTCCGGCAGGAGCTGATGTTCACGGCGTTCACCGAGGGCTGGGGGCTGTATGCGGAGTCGCTCGGCCCCGAGCTCGGGATGTTCCAGGACCCGTACTCGAAGTACGGGCAGCTCACCTACGAGATGTGGCGCGCGGTCCGGCTCGTCGTCGATACCGGGATGCACGACCTCCGCTGGTCCCGCCAGCAGGCCATCGATTACTTCGTGGCGCACACCGCGAAGTCTCGCCACGACATCGAGGTGGAGATCGACCGCTACCTCGTGTGGCCGGGACAGGCCCTCGCCTACAAGGTCGGCGAGCTGGAGTTCAAGCGGCTCCGTGCTTACGCGCAGCAGACGCTCGGGGTGAAGTTCGATGTGCGCCGCTTCCACGACGCGGTGCTGGGCGCGGGAGCGATTCCGCTCGAGCTGCTCGATCGCCGCGTGCGCGAGTACGTGGCCTCGCAGAAGTAAACGGTGGAGCGCGTCAGCCCTTGAGGTGGAAGGGCGTGTTGACGATGACGGTGCGCGAGCCGCAGCGCATGCGCAGCAGCGTGCGCAGGAACGCGCCGCGGTGATTGTGCAAGAGGTGCTCGTACCAGTGCGCGAGCACCAGGTCCGGGATCACCACGACGATGTCGGTCTCCGGGTGGTCTCGCTCCAGCTGCTGCACGAACTGCACGAACGGGGCGAAGAACCTCCGCGTCTCGGACACGAGTACGACGCGCTGCGGAGGCTTGATGCCGGCTAGGCGCGCGGGTGTGCCGACCTGTAGATCCCACGTATGCGCGAGGTCGTCTGCTTCGTCCTGTTCGGTCCGCACCTGCACGACGTAAACGTCGTGGGTGATGCGGAGCGCGAAGCGGAGCGCCTGCTGTGTCAGTCGGCTCCAGGCACCGGCAGGCACGACCGCGATCGGGGCGCTCAGCTCGGGCAGCTCGAGCGGCTCCGTCGTGACGATCTGTCGCGCGATGTGTGCGTAGTGCGACGAGACGCGCAGGAAGAACCAGACCATGAGCGGGATGAGCACGATCGTGACCCATGCGCCTTCGCCGACCTTCGACACGGCCACCACGACGAGGGTGAGGCCGGTCGCGACCGCACCGGTGGCATTGACCACGAGCGAGATGCGGGAGCCACCTCCTCCGAGACGGCGCCAGTGCTGCACCATGCCGGCCTGCGACAGCGTGAAGGCCAGGAATGCGCCTATCGCGAACAGCGGGATCAGGCGGTCGGTGATGCCTCCGAACACGACGAGCAGGATGCCCGCCATGATCGAGAGCACGAAGATGCCCTGCGAGAAGACGAGGCGCCGCCCGCGCACGGCGAACGAGCTCGGCAGGAAGCGATCGTTGGCGAGCACGCGGCAGAGCCGCGGGAAATCGGCAAAGCTCGTGTTGGCCGAGAGTGCGAGTACGGCCACCACGGAGCCGAGGGTCACGTAGTAAAAGACGCCGCGTCCGATGATCGCCGCGACCAGCATGGACAGCACGCTCTGGTAGCCAGCCTGCCCGGGCTCCGTGGCGGTGATGCCGTACGCGCGAGCGAGGAAGGCAACACCCAGCAGGAGCGCGACGAGGACGGCGATGATTATAGTGAGCGTCCGCTGCGCCTCGTGGACTCGCGGGTTGCGGAAGAGTGGCACACCGTTGGAGACCGCCTCGACGCCGGTCATCGCTGTGCAGCCGCCGGCGAAGGCGCGCATGAGCAGCCAGACACCGACGCTCTGTGCGAGCGCGGGGATGGCAGGCGGGGGGGTGACGGGGACCGGGTGTCCGTGTGCTGCGAGCGTCTTGCCGATCCCGATCGCGAGTACGACCCCGAGCGTGCCGATGAACGCATACGTCGGCAGGAGGAAGACCACCCCCGACTCCTTCGTGCCGCGCAGGTTCACGATCGTGAGTAGCCCGAGGATGACGAGGCAGAGCAGCACGGTATGCGGCAGCAGGCTGGGTAGCGCGGAGACGAGCGCGCCGACGCCGGCCGAGATGCCGACCGCGACGTTGAGGATGTAGTCGAGCGCGAGCGCGGCACCCGCGAACAGCGCCGGGCGCGTGCCGAGGTTCTCCCTGGCGACTGTGTACGAGCCGCCGCCGCCCGGGTAAGCGGCGATGGTCTGGCGATACGAGAAGAAGACGATCCCGAGGATGAGCACGATGAGGAGGCTGATGGGGCCGACCCAGCTCAGGCCCGCTGCACCGAGCGGGATGAGCAACGTGAGCGCGGCCTCCGGACCGTACGCGGCGGAAGAGAGGGCATCGAGGCCGAGCACGGGCACCCCGTGCAGCGGGCCGATGTGCTGTTCCGACTCCTCGTGTGACGCGAGCGTACGGCCGAGCAACCAGTCGAGGACCGCCATGCCGGGACGGGGAGCAGGGATCGTGCCGCCACCAAGGGTGCGGAAGCTGGTGGCACGCTGTGCAAGTTGCAGGGTCTCGTCGGTGCATTTCGTGCGCTCTGCAACGGCACGGCGTCAGGTCGCGGCGCAAAGGGGCGTTCCGGCGTGTCGCGCGCGCGGCACGCTCGTTGCCTTGGCGAGCAGGCCTGATGCGGTCTCTAACTATGTCGCTGGCACTCCTTTTCCTCATCCCCACCGTGCACGCGGACGAGTTGTTGCCGGTCGCACCCGCGAGTGCCGCGCCCGACGTCGCGCTGATGGAGCGCATGCGCGTATTCGAGGAGCAGATGCGGCTCCTGCGGGCCCAGGTCGCCTCGCTGCAGGCCACGCAGGCGCAGGGCGCGCCCGAGGTCGTGCAGCCGGGCGAGCCGTTCGCATGGGGGGACTTCACCTGGGTCAACGGCAACAGCCGCCAGACCACCCGGTTGCTCGATACGAAGTACTTCACGCCGCAGATCGACGTCGACGTGAACTACACGTACTCGTTCAACCGTCCCATCGACCACACCATCGTCGGCTCGACGGCGACGTTCCGCCACAACGAGCTCGAGCTCGCTTTCCTCGGATTCGGCGGCGATGTGCACGTGAGCAACGTCCGCGCGCGGCTGTTCTTCCAGTTCGGCGAGCGTGCGGTCGGGGTACCGCGCAACGACGTGACCATCAATCGCGGGCAGTCTGATCTGCTCGCAGCGATGCGCTACCTCAGCGAGGCCTACGCCGGCTATCACTGGAACAAGCTGCACGGCATCAACCTCGACGTGGGGCTCTTCTTCTCGTACGTCGGCCTGTCCTCGTACGCGCAGTTCGAGAACTGGGGCTACCAGGCGTCCTTCACGTCGGACGACACGCCGTTCTTCTTCAACGGCGCGAGGCTGCAGATTTTCCCCACGGACCGCCTCAAATTCGAGCTCTGGATCATCAACGGCTGGCAGTCCTACGGCAAGTTCAACGAGCTGCCGGGCGTCGGCTATCAGGTCCAGTACTCGCCGCGTGAGTGGGTGAAGATCGTCTTCAACGGGTATGTCGGCACTGACACGCAGGACCACCCGGGCCGCGTGCGCTTCCACAGCGACAACAGCCTGCTCATCCGGTACCTCAATCGACCGGGGTCGCGTGGGGTGAGCCGCATGGCGCTCTCCGCGACGTTCGACGTGGGCTTCGAGCAGGGCGACGGCGTCGCGGCGTTCCACGGCAGCGGCAAGGAAGGCGGCTGCACGAAGGCGACGCCGTGCGAGCAGGACTTCGTGAGCGGTATGGTCTACAACAACACATGGTTCTGGAAGAACCGCTTCAGCTGGCTCGTCGGCGGCGGCTTCATCCACAACCCGGGTCGCTACCTCGTGCTCGTGCCGACGGGCGTCGCAGCGAGCTTCTTCGATACCAACTCGGGCACGAAGTTCGACGGCTGGGACTTCTCGTCGGCCCTCAGCTACTACCCGTCCGAAAACATCACCTTCCGCCTCGAGACCTCGTACCACCGCGCGAGCGTCCCTTACTACTCCGGCCGCGGCGGAGTGACCGGACCCGATGGCTACAAGTGCGGCGGCCTCTACAACCCCGACGGGCTGAGCACCACGTGCATCCCGACGGCGTGGACACCCGACCTCGTGAAGGCGGAGGAGAAGCTCATCCTCGCCGTCCTGTTCCGGATCTGACCGTGGAGACGACCATGAAGCTCGCTGCCCTGATGCTCTTCCTCGCCGCGTGCGGTCAGCGCGACGGCACGCGCTGCAACCCGCTCCAGTTCTCCGGCAACGGCGTGCAAGGCGACTGCAGGCAGGGCTACGCGTGTGTGTACCCGACCGCGCCGACCTGCGGTGTCGCCTACTGCTGCGCCGTCGACGATGCCGGCAACGTCACCGACCCGTCGCCCGCGTGTCAGCCGGATTCCGCGCTGCAGCTCGCGTGCGGCGTGGACCTCGGCGTCGTGGATGCGAGCGAAGCCGACTGAGCTCGGACTGCTGCGGCCCTGGTACAAGGAAGAGGTGTGCGATCTGTGCTCGCGCTCGTCTCCTGCCTGTCGCCCGCCGCGTGCGCGAAGAGCACGGAGGTGGTCGTGTTCACGTCGGTCGTCGTATTCACGTCGGTCGTCCGTCCGACGCAGTAAAACGCGCTGGCCGAGCACGTCGCACACAGCAACGGCAACATGGGTGTGGTGTTCGATCACGACTATCTCTTGCCGGTCGAGGCACGGCTCCCTGCGTCGATCGACCTGCACGCCACCGTCGGCACGCCGACCGTGAGCATCGATGTCCGTTGCCAGGCTCCCGTCGTGGATCCGTCGACGCTCACCCGCGTCTCCCAGACGCTCGACGGCGCGACGACACCGTTCGCGTGCAGTCGAGCCCACATCGAACCTGCGCGCGGACAGGCACCACACCATCGACGGTTGCTGTCACCTCGACGTGCGGCACAGCCCAGGGCAACGTACGAGCTGTTCGCGAGCCACAGCCAAAAGGGCGCGGGGAGCTCGTGGGCTTCGCTCATCGACTGCGATACAACGACCTACCTCGGCGTGCAGACCGGACCGCCTGCCACGAACGGCGCCGACCGGCATCTGCTCGGCGTCCATCGACGCGATGGGCATGGCAAGCACGTACGGCATCGTACAACCCGGCACCCAGGTACCCGCGTTCCACGCCGGCAACCGCGGCACGGGCAACGCGGTCCCGGTGCAGTTCGATTACCTCTGGCTTTGCCCGAAGGGACCGGGCGTCACGCCGCGACGATGTGGGCCTTGCGCGCCTGCAGCGCATGCAGACGGGCGTAGAGGCCGCTGTGCGCGAGGAGCTCCGTGTGCGTACCGCTCTCGATGATGCGGCCCGCCTGGAACACGAGGATGCGGTCGGCGCTCTCGATGGTGGAGAGGCGATGCGCGATGACGAGCGCGGTACGCCCCGAGAGCAGCTCGGCGAGCGCGCGCTGGATGCGGGCCTCGGTGTGCGAGTCGACGTTGGCGGTGGCCTCGTCGAGGAGGAGGATCGGCGCATCGTGATAGACCGCGCGCGCGAACGACAGGAGCTGACGCTCGCCGACGGAGAAATTGAGGCCGCGCTCGTCGACGCGGGCATCGAGCCCGCCTTCTCGGGCGAGGAACATCTCGCGCAGACCGAGCCGATCGATGGCTTGCTCGGCGCGTGCGCGATCGGGCGTGGCGTCGCCGAGCGCGATGTTGTCGAGCAGCGAGCCGGAGAACAGCGTGACCTCCTGCGGCACGACCGCGAACGCGCTACGTAACCCGCGTCGGGACCAGTCGCGGACATCCTGGCCGAGTACGCGCACCTGGCCCTGGTCGGCGTCGTAGAGCCGCAGGAGCATCTGCGTGATGGTGGACTTGCCCGCGCCGGTGGGGCCGACGAGCGCGATGCGCTCCCCGCGATGCGCCACGAGCGACACGTCGGTGAGCACGGGGCGGCCAGGGCGATAGGCGAACCCGACGTGATCGAGCGCGAGCTGCTCGTCGGAGGCTGCGCTGCGTGCGACGAGCTCTGCCGAGTCCTCCGCAACGCCCAGCGGCTCGAGCTCCGTGGTGTCGAGGAACTGAAAGACGCGCTCGGCCGACGCGAGCGCCTGCTGCAGCGTCGTGAAGCGGATTGCGAGCTGGCTGATGGGGTCGAAGAACGTGCGCAGGTACTGCTGGAACGTGACGATGAGGGCGAACGTCATCACACCACCGGACGCACGCACGTGCCCGGCCCAGAGGAGGATGCTGGCGACGCACACGGTCTGCACCATCTCGATCGCGGCATCGAGCGACGACTCGACGAGGATGGACTGCTTGTTGGCCTCCCGGTACATGAGGTTGATGCGGTCGAAGCGCGCGGCCATGGACGCTTCGCGACCGAACGCCTGCACGACGGCGATACCGGTGACCTGCTCGTTGAGCATCGTGTTGAGCTGCGCCGTGGTCACGCGCGTGTCGCGGTACGCCTGACGCGCGCCACCGCGGAGGCGGGTGACGACGAGCGCAACGGCGGGGACCGAGCAGAAAGCAATGAGCGCCAGCTTCCAGTCGAGGACCATCATCATCACGAAGATCGCGGCGAGCGACATGAGGTCGCCCAGCGAGTTCACCGCGCCCGAGGCAAAGAGCTCGCCGATGGCGTCGACGTCGTTGACGACGCGCGTGACGAGGCGACCGACCGGCGTGCGATCGAAGGTGCGCATGCCGAGGCGATCCGTGAACGCGAAGAGCGAGTTGCGCAGATTGACCATCGCCCGCGCACCGGCGATCTGCGTGAGGTACATCTGCACGAACCCGATGCCCTGGATGGAGACGAGCACGACGAACAGGGAGAGGCCGGGCACGAGAAGCGGCTCGCCGAGCAAAGCGGCATGCGTGAGCGTGCCCATGAAGAGCGGACGGAGCAGGGTGACGAGCGAAACGGTGGTTAGCAGCGCGAGTGCCCAGACGAGGTAGGTCTTCTCGGGCCGCAGGTAAGGCCACAGGCGCCGCAGCAGCCCGAGGTCCGTCCCCGAGGGCAGTTCGTCCTCACCACGCTCACCGCCACGACCGTGCACGATCTCCGGCGTCGCGACGGCCTCCGGCTCTGGCGGCTTGCCGAGCGCCTCGAGCTCGCCCTCGACTCGCTGCTCCTCGGCGAGCGAGGCGTAGAGCCCCGGCTGCGCGACGAGCTCCGCGTGCGTGCCCATCTGCACGATCTTCCCGTCCTCGAGCACGAGCACGCGATCGCAGCGTGCCGCGGCAGCGATGCGGTTGGTGATGAGCACGAGCGAGCGCAGCTCGGCCCGCCGGCGGAGCGCATCGAGGATGGCCGCCTCGGTGCGCGAGTCGACGGCGGAGAGCGGGTCGTCGAGGATGAGCAGCGGGCCGTGCGAGACCAGCGCGCGGGCGAGCGCGACGCGCTGTCGTTGGCCGCCCGAGAGCTGGACGCCGCGCTCGCCCACGAGCGTCTGCGGCCCATCCGGGAGCATCGCCACCTCATCGGAGATCTGCGCATCGCGGAGTGCGGCGTGGAGCTCGTCCGGCGGGATGCTTGCGCCTGGCGGAAGGTCGAGGCCAATGGCGACGTTCTCCTCGATGGTGGTGGAAAAAAGGAAGGGGTCCTGCTGCGCGTAGCCGACGCGCTCGCGCAGCGAGGTGCGCTCGAGGTGGCAGACATCGCGCCCGTCGAGAAAAACGCTGTTCGACGGCGTGGGAAGGAGGCGCACGAGGAGCATCGCGAGCGTCGACTTGCCCGAGCCCGTGCGGCCGACGACGGCCAGCGACTGTCCGGCGGGGAGCGAGAAGGAGACGTCGTCGAGGACGACGCGGTCGCCGAGCGAGTAGCGCAGGTGCTCGACCCGCAAGCCCGCGTTCGCGGCGTCGACCGGCGCAGTGGTGCGGACGTCCGGCTCGGCGATGTCGGGCGTGGCATCGAGCACGTCGCTCAGCCGCTCGAAGCACGCGCGACCACGCTGCAGCACCGCGATGGTGAGACCCATGCTCGTGAGCGGCCACGACATGCGCGTCCAGGCGAGCAAGAACGCAAAGAAGTCGCCGTTGCTGATTCCGCCGTGCTGCGATCCGGCGTGTAGCAGAGAGGCGCCATACCAGGCGACGATGAGCAGGCTCATCGCGTTGATGGTGCCGAGGAGAGGGAACATCGAACCGCGGATGCGCGCCAGCCGCAGACTGGTGCCGAGGTAACGCTGCGTCGCCTGGCCGAACCGCGACTCGGCAAAGCGCTCGATGGCAAAGCTCCGCACGACGCGGATGCCGGCGAAGTGTCGCTGGGCGAGGTCGCTGAGCTTCGCGAGCTCTCCCTGGTTGACGCGCGACGTTGCGAACATGCGGCGCGAGAAGCTGCGCGTGGTGAGCACGAGCACCGGCATCGTCACGAACGCCGCGGCGGTGAGCCTCCCCGAGATCGTGAGCATGACCTGCAGCGCGGAGCCGAACGCGAAGACGACGTTGAGCAGGTTGAGAACGCCGAAGCCGAACAGAAGCCTGACCTGACCGAGGTCGACGGTGGCGCGGCTCATGATCTCGCCGGGCGACATGTGCCGGTAGAAGCTGGTGCCGAGTCGGTGCAGCTTGTGGAGCAGCTGCGCGCGCAGCTCGTACTCCGCGTCGCGGCCCGCATTGAACAGGTACCAGCGGCTCGCGAGACGCAGGCAGAACGCGACGATGCCGAGCCCGATCATCGAGAGGCCCGTGTACACGCCCGCGCGCTGGAGCGCACCGGGCGCAAAGATGTGGTCGACGGTGGCCTTCGAGAGCCAGTCGATGCGATTCAGTGCGAGCTGGAAGCCCGCCAGGAAGACGGCACCTGCGACGTAGGCAGGCACGAAGCGACGGAGATAGCCGACGATCGTCGTGGGCAGCCGCCCGACGGCGTCGGCGCGGAGTGCAGGGGTGGCAGGCGGAGGCTTCACGAGAGGCCGCATAGTATGTCGTCGCCTGCAGCCGCGCAGGGCCTTTCTGTGCCGCGCAGGGCCTTTCTGGTCGACGACAAGCGGCTCGTGTACCGTTGACCGACCGACGTGGACCTCGTGGGCAAGCAGATCGGAAACTACGTTGTGCAGCGCGTGCTGGGCCGCGGCGGCATGGGCGTGGTCTATCTCGCCGAGCATCCGGACATCGGCCGCAAGGTGGCCGTCAAGGTGCTCCACGAGGAGCTCGCCATCAACGAGCAGATGGTGCAGCGCCTCTGGATCGAGGCGAAGAGCGCGAGCGAGATCGACTCCGAGCACATCGTCGAGGTA
>JAYTLP010000302.1:0-4933 GCA_043729375.1 Myxococcales bacterium | reverse complement strand
ACGGGCTTGGCCGGGAGCCGCGGGTCTGCGCGCGGGATCGGGCTGTACGCGGAGTAGTAAACGCGGCGCAACCGGTGCTGCTTGTAGAGCCGCTCGGTGGTGTGAAGGACCTCGCCGTCGGTCGTGGCGGTGGCGCCGACAATCATCTGTGTGGACTGGCCGGCCGGTGCAAAGCGTGGAGCGTGGCGCGTCTTCTTGCGCTCGCTCACGGCCTCGTCGCTGCGGTTCTTGATGAGGTTCATGGAGCGGTCGACGTCGACGATGCTCTTCTCGGGCGCCAGGCTCGCGAGATCGCGCTCGGTGGGCAGCTCGATGTTGGCGCTCAGGCGATCGGCATAGCGCCCTGCACGCTCGATGAGCTCGGCCGACGCGTTGGGGATGACCTTCAAGTGGATGTAACCGCCGAAGCGGTGCTCTTCGCGCAGGAGACGCGCAACCTCGACCATGCGCTCGACGGTGGCGTCGGGGCTACGCCACACCCCCGAGCTCAGGAACAGACCCTCGATGTAGTTGCGTCGGTAGAAGTCGAGCGTGAGCTCCACGAGCTCGGCCGGCGAGAAGGTGGCCCGTTCGACATCGCTGGAGATGCGGTTCACGCAGTACTGGCAGTCGTAGATGCAGACGTTGGTCAGCAGCACCTTCAGCAACGAGACGCAGCGACCGTCCGGCGTATACGAGTGGCAGATGCCCATGCCCGTGCCGTTGCCGACCCCGCCATCCATGCGTGCCCGCTTCGACCCGCTCGATGCGCACGACGCGTCGTACTTTGCAGCGTCGGAGAGGACGGTGAGCTTGCGGCGGACGTCGGATACGGGCGCGTTCACGGTCACTGACACGGGCTGAGCATACGTTCAGTCCGTCGGTCACGCAAACGCGAACGCGTCGTAAGATCGGGATGCCGATGACCGTCCAGCGCCCGTTCCTTCTTACGCCCGTCGAGATGAGGAAGTCGTGGGGCACCGAGCACTGGCTCAACTCCGCGCGACCCGAGGCGCCGGCCGGGGTCGGCGAGCTCGGGCTCGACGCGCTCGTCGCTGCCGACCCGGCCCTGCTCGGCGAATGGGCGCGCCTGCTGTTCGGCGACGAGCTGCCGATCTTCACGAAGCTGCTGCGCGCAGACTTCCCGCCGCTCGTGCACGTGGGCTTCTCGCGCGCGGTCGACGCGGAGGTATTCCTGCAGTGGCTGTACGAGGAGCAGACGCTGCTGTGCGAGCTCCTCGCGCAGCTCGTGCTCCCCGACGAGGTCGCGTTCGTTCGCTACGCCGAGGTGTACGCGCGCTGGGCCACGGCGCAGGGGCAGAGCGCCTGGCGGATCCACGACGAGACGCAGATCGCAAAGCAGCTCGAGCCGTGGGGGCATGGGCTCCTGCAGACGCTGTCGATGCTGCGCGAGAACCGCGCGCGCATCGTCGACGTGCTGAACGAGGTCGACCTCCGCAAGGAGGCGGGCAACATGCTCCTCACGTCGGCGGGCATGCTCCACGCGATCTTCGGGCTCTCGCATCAGTTCCACGCGCTCGACCAGTCGCGCGAGTCGCTCGAGACGTTGCTCGGCGAGCTGCGGAGGCGGGCGGACGCGGGCGCGAGCGAGGCCGAGCTCCGCGCGCTCGCCGCGGCCTCCGACGTGGACACGCTGCGCGCGGCGAACCGCGACGCGCCGAAGAACGAAGGCTGGCTTCCACTCGTCGTGGGTGGGGACCTCGTCCTCGTCGAGCCCCAGCAGAGCTCCGACACGACGTACAGCATCGCCGACTTCTACACGCCGTTCGTGTGGGGCGATGCGGGTGCGCGCTTCCGCAAAGGTGACGCGAAGCACGGGCTGTCGGAGCGCGACCTGCGGACGCAGCTTGCTGTCGCGGATGCCTCGCCCACGCGCGTCGACGAGGTGCGCCGGCGCCCGATCCGCGTGGCCAGCCGGTCGAAGGACGGCGTCACCCTGCTCCGACTCGTCGACGACCCCGAGCGCTGGCCATTCTTCACAACGTACCAGCTCGAGCTCGCCGCGGGCGCAGTGTGGCACGGCGACCACGCACGCGGCGCGTTCCAGCAGCTCGTCGTCGTGACGGGCGCGCTCGTGCTGGCCGATGCGCACGGTCCCGTCGGCACGCTGGATGCGAAGACGCCCGCCTTCGTCCCCGCAAGCGTGGTGGGCGGGTACACGTTGACCGCGCGCGTATCCACGACGGTGCTGTTGCTGTCGGTGCCGGGTCCGTATCGCGAGTTTCCGCAGGACTGATCGTTGCGCTCTTGCAACACCTTGTCGTTTTGCCGGACACCGTAGCGCTCGACGCGACGATGCAGGATGACCCTGCGCGCGGGACCTTCGCCTCGCGTCGGACGATGAGAGCACGATCTGGACAGCAGACGGCGTTTGCGGCCACGTCGAATTCTCGGTGCACCCTCGAGCCGGCGGCCTCGTCGTCGAAGACAGCGTGGAGCTCGAGCTCGGCCTCGACCTCCGGCTTGCGCACGGCCGAGCGAGTCAGCGCGCCTCGGCGCTTCGCACATGGGCCCCGATGGCACGCGTCACCTCCCCGTTGATGGCGGTGTGGAAGCCGTGGCCCATACCGTCGACCAGCGCGAAGCGGGCCCCGGGAACGAGGCGCGCCGTCACGCGACCGCCGCGCACGGGCAGCAGCGGATCCTCGGAGCCATGGAGCACCAGCGTCGGCGTCGTGACGCATGGGAGCTGCTCGATGCGACGCCCGCCCGCCTCCAGGATCGCAGTGAACTGCCGCAGCGAGCCCGCCACCGACGGTTTGGTCGCCGCGTGGGCGACGAGCATCGCGCGGATGGCGTCCTCCTCGAACGGGAGCACGCCGCCACCGAGCGTCTTCATGAGCGCCATCATCTGCGCGAGCTGCGCGTCGGGCGCAGTCGGCAGCGGCTTCACGAGCTGCAGCAGCGTCAGCGGCTTCGCGACGCTGTAGCGGAGACCGCCCGGGGTGGACATGATCGACGTCAAAGAGCGCAGGCGCCCCCCGTGCTCGATCGCCACGGTCTGGCAGATCATGCCTCCCATGGACGCGCCCGCGATGTGGAATTGCGGGTAACCGAGCGCATCCATCAGCCCGACCGCGTCGCGCGCCATGTCGGAGAGCGTGTACGGCGCCGCGATGGGTCGGCCGACGAGAAAGCGGAGCATGGAACCGCGGAGATCGGGCGCGCGCGCCTCGAGGCGGCTCGAGCTGCCCGTGTCGCGGTTGTCCATGCGGACGACCGTGAGGCCCTCGGCCACGAGCTGCGCACAGAACGAGTCACTCCACATCACGCGGCTCAGGCCGAAGCCCGCGACGAGGAGCAGCGGCGGGCCGTCGCCTCGCACGTCGTAGCCGATGTCGAGGTCGCCGATGCGCCGGGTGCCGGAGGACGTCATGCACCAGATGCTAGCGCGCCTTGCGGTGCGCGACGTCGTCAGCGGGTAGGCACGACGAGGATGCGCCCGGCAGTGCCGTCGGCAACGTACGCGGTGCCGTGCTCGTCCACGACGGCGTTGCGCGCGCCCCTGCTCGTCGGTCGAACGAGCGTCTTCTTCATCTCACCGTCGTCCGCGACGTTCGCGACGGTGAGCACGCCATCCTCGCTCGACGCGATGTACAGCGTTCCACTCCGGTAGGCGATCTCGTCGACTCCTTTGCCGGTGGCCAGGCGGCCGAGGAGCTTGCCGCCGTGCGCGAGATCGCGGCTCCGCACACCGTCGGTGCACGCGACGAGGAGAAGGTGTCTCTCCACATCGAGCGCGAGCCCGCGAGGGCCGTCCGCGCCGCAGCCGGCTGGCCACACGCTCACCACCTTGCGCGACCTGACGTCGATGGCGAGCGTCTGATCCTTGTCCTCGAGGTTCGTGTAGAAGACGCCGTGCTGCTCGTCGATGGCGTAACCCTCGGGTGCGCCCGGCAGCTTGACCTCTGCCTGCACGAGCTCGCCCTGCACGTCGACGATGGTGAGGCTGTCGTGCGCAGGCGTGGTGATCCACACCTCGCGCGTGACGCCGACGTACGCGATGCCGTCCGGCATGGACGGTAGCTTCGTGCAGCTTCGCCTGGCGAGCGTCTTTGCGTCGAAAGCGCACAGGCTGTCGTCGCCGCGACTGCCGATCCACGCGGTACCCTCGCCGAGCGTGACCGAGCTCGGCCCCATCGCGGGGCGGCCCTGCTTCGTCGAGGCGCGCGTCACGAAGCCGTCGATCGGCGTGAGCTTGTTCGTGGCCGTCTCGATCACGTCGACGCGGCCCGTGTTGCCGGCAGGCACCCAGACGCGGCGATGCGCCGGGTCGTAAGCGACATAGTCCATTCCGACGGGCGGGCCTCCTGGCAAGGCGATGGAGGCGACGGCGGACAGTGCGAGCACGGCGAGCATGCTCGTACCGATGCCTCCCGCAGCCGAAACAATCACGTGAAGATTGCGTGAACGCGCGGAAGGACTTCTTTCGATGACTTTGGCGCGTGCTCGTCATACAGAGGCTTCGTGTCGCTCCGCGCCGCCCTCTCGTGCTCGGTCGTGCTCGCAAGCCCGTCCGCGCTCGCGACCTCGTCGGTGCGCCTGGTGCCCTTCTCGAACCACTGCTTCGACCACGAGCGGCTGGCGGCCCGTCTGCGCCTTCGCGGCGTGACGCTCGAGACCGGGCCCACGAGCACGCGAGCGGGCCAGCAGGTCGAGGTGCGCGGCACCGAAGCTCTCGACGTTCGCATCGAGGCGCACGACGACGCAGGCCGGGTGGTGGGGCTCGAATCACGCAGGGTCCCCGATGGACCTTGCGAGTCGATGCTGGAGACGGTCGAGCTGGTCATCGTCCGCGCCGCCACGCCACTCCACTTCATCCCCGAGGCGCCGCCGCACTCGCGACCGCACGCCCCGAGAACAGCCGAGGTCCCCGTTCCGGCCAAGGCGCAGCCCGCGGCGTTGCCGCCCGTGGAAGCCTCGGAGACCACGC
>JAYTLP010000301.1:0-5008 GCA_043729375.1 Myxococcales bacterium | reverse complement strand
GGTTGCGTCGCGCCCGAGCTCGCGCCGGCCCCGTTCCCCGCACGCTCGGACACTACGCAGCCGGGCTCGCTGCTCGGACCGTTCGATGGACGCGTCACGGATGTGGCGAGCGGCCATCCGTTGTCGGGCGCGGTCGTATGGGTGTCGTACTCGTTCTGTCGGGGCGAGGTGCTGTGCACCCCCACCTCCGGCCAGACATGGTCGGGCGAGACCGACGCTGACGGTCGATACGTCGTGCCGCAGCTCTCCGCGTTCCCCCCGGCAAGCCGCCTTCAACGGACCACCCTCGTCGTGTACAAGCGGGGCTACCTCGGCTACCGCTCCGATCGCTACTTCGAGAGCGCGCGACCCCGCCACGACTTCGCCCAGCAGCGCAACCTCGTGAAGCTCGATCGCTATCCGGAGGGGGTCAACCACGTCGAGCACCTCGCCTTCCTCGGTGGCTCCGGTCCCCTGCGTGCGGCGCTTCGTGCCGAGGGACTCCAGACCAGTTACGACGCGGGCTCGGGCAGCACCACCTCGGCCTTCGACGCGAGCACGCTCCTGTCCGTCGAGGAGGTCCGCCAGGCCACCGGGAGCACCGACGACTTCACGACGGAGCGCCTCGCCGATCGCAAGCGCACGGCGCGCTACGACAGCCTCCACTTCAAGTCCGTCACCCACGGGGAAGAGGGCGACGCCGCGATCCGCATCTTTCTTTACGGCACCGACGCCGAGGCCGAGAAGAACTTCGAGGAGTTCGCGCCGTCGTTGCCGAACGCGAAGGCGGTGGACCCCGTGCCGGAGGGCCTCGGCGCGCGCGTGGCCCTCGCGCAGGACGGCGAAGGCGAGCGCATGATCTTCGGCCTCATCGTCCTCGATCGCACCGAGCGCGCGGTCGTGCTCGTCACGTGCGGCTCGGCCCTGTGCGAGGACGCCGAGCACATCCAGGCGCTCGCGAAGAAGATCATCGCGCGACTGCCGCGAGCGGGGCGCGGACCGCTGGCGCCCGACGCCCCCGGCCAGAAGATCGTCGCACCACCCACCCCGACCCACCCCGACCAGCCAGATCCGACGTTCAAGCTCAGGGAGCCAGGGCTGCACCGATGAAGAAGCTCGTGCTCGGGGTCACCGTCGGACTGTCCATGTTCGGTTCCGCTGCGCGCGCCTGGGAGCTCGAGACGCACGTGGGCCTCACGCAGCGCGCCGTGCAACACACCGGGCTCGACGCGTGGCTGCGTCGCCACGGTCAGGATGCCGGCCTGCAGGAAGAGCTCGATCTCCGCGGCGAGGACGGCAAGCTCGCACCGCGTGACGCCGCGCTGCTCGGCGAGCTCAGCGCCGTCGACGCCGCGCTCGGCGCGGTCCCCGACAGCGGTCGCCAGCCCGCGCTCGATTGGCTCCTCGCGGGCACCGCGCTCGAGGGCATCGGGATCGAACACATCCGCAACCATTTCCTCGACGAGCACCAGCACGGTCTCGACGAGCGCGAGCGCCTGTCCTCGATGCGCGTCCGCTTCGTCGACGTGCGCGCGGGGCTCGGCACGTTGCGCGGCGCGTTCACCGGCGTGAACTTCGACGGCACGGGCATGGCCGCCGATCGCTGGGTCGACGCAAAGAGCAACTCCCTGTCACGCCCCACCCTCGTCGCGGCGCAGCTCGAGGCGGTCCGAGCCCCGACGCCCAGGCTGCGTGCGGCTGCGCTGGCGCGAGCGCTCGTCGCGGCGGGTGCGGTCCTGCACGTACTCGAGGCCGTCGGCGATCCGGCGAACGCGCGCAACGACTTCTACACCAGCGTCCTGGTCGCGCACTCGCCGCTCGAGCGCTACGCCGCGGAGCGCTACGGCATGCTCGTACCGTCGGCGCTCGGCAAGGGCCCTCCGCGCGAGACGCTCGCGGCGTTCTTCCACGCCAGCGACGGCACGGGGCTGACCGACGAGGTGCGTCGCGCCTACCTCTCGCCCGCGACGCAGGCCACGCGCCCGACGACAGCGGACCTCGCCGCCACTGCGGACACGCTCCTTGCTCGCATCGGCGCGGAGAGCGCTGCCCTGCTCGACTTCCTGTTCCGCGGCACGCTCGAGCTCGAGCAGACCGAAGGCGTCGTCGTGGTTCGCGCCGGCCTCGGCCTCGGCGCCGGAACTTTCGAGCTTTACCTCGATGACGCGGACGGCAGGCGCTCGCTCGTGCGAAAGCGGGAGGTGGCCAGCATCGCGGCGGGTGGCGAGCTGACTCGCTTCGAGCACCTCGACGCCGCGAGGGCTGTGGTCGTGTTCAGTGGCGTCGACGCGGCGGGCGAGCCTGTGGTCGTGGTTGGCAGCGGCGCGAAGTAGTGCTTACTCGGGCGGCGCCTTCACCGACGCCACAGCGTGCGGGTTCAGCACGATGACGCTACGCTGACCGTAGGCGTCGAGCCACCAGCCGACGCCGGCGATGCCCATCTCCTTGTAGAAGCGCTCGTGAGACGGCGCGTGGACGCCCCCCACGCGGGTGCTGAGCGCGCGACCATCGGCGCCCTTCATCTCGTCGAAGCGGTTTCTGGCGCCGGGTCCGCGCGTCTTCTCGTCGAGCTTCTTCCACGCCTCGTACACGGCGCGATGCTCGGGCTTGTCCGGGTCGAACAGCACCGAGCCTTCCTTCAGGCGCAGCTCGAAGGGGCGACCGGCCGTGGTGCGGAAGAAGCCTTCCGAGTCCTCGACCGTCCAGATGCCCGGGTACCCACCGCGCGGGATCCACGCGGAGAGCATCTTGTGCGTCACCCCTTTTTCGACCTCGGCGACGAGCTCGGCCTGGGCGACCTTGTCGCGGACCTGGTGGTACAGCACCGGTGCGGCGTGCTCGCTCGGCCCCGACGCCGCGTGGAGCTGCGCGCGGAGCCTGGCGCGCTCGGCCTGGTGCGCGCGGATGACTGCGCGATCCACGCCGGCATGTGCCGGTGCGACGAGTGCGAAGAGGAGAGCGACGGCGAGGGCGCGCATTACTTGAACGTCTTGTCCTGGTTCTGGTTCTGGACGAAGGCCGGGTCGGCCGGGCCGTAGGCGGTGATGCCGAAGACCCGCTCGTTGGCATCGGTCTCGAGCGCCTGCTGGAAGCCGCGGGGGCTACCGCTGTAGCTCCGGAGGCCGACGAGCTGGTGAAGGCGCTCACCCTGCTCGCCGATGGGCATGTCACACCAGGTGGCGACGCAGTTGATCCCGTTCATGCCGAGCGCGCCGCCCAGCTTGAGGTGGCCAGTTGCCCAGTTCGGACCTGCGAGGTACTCGGGACCCTCCTCCACCTTTGCGGCAGCGATGCGCTGGCGCATGTTCTGCGCTTCCTTCGGCGACAGCTGGATCATCGCGCTCCACAGCTTGTGGTTTCCGGGACGCAGACGGTCGCCCCAGGTGCGGAGGCGCCAGTTGCCCGCATCGCTGAACTGCGAGTGCAGCAGCTCCCGATCGAAGATGGCCATCGTGTGGAACGCCTCGGGCGTGCCGATGTGCACGATCTCGATGACGTCGGAGCCCTTCGGCAGAGCCTGCTCCATCGCCGGGATGTGATGGCCCTGCGGGTTGAGGTAGACGCGCTGCGTGCCGTTCGCGAGCTTGCGCTCGTAGTGCGGGATCGCCACGCGCTTGGCGGTTTCCATCATCCGTCCGCGCGCCTGTGCAGGCGAGCTCTCCGCGTGCGCCTGCGCCGCGATGGCGAGGCCGAGGAGCGCCACCATCGCGCTGGCGAGACGGAACGAACGGGGACGCTGCGCCTTGGACATCACTTCACCTCGAGGGATTTGAGAAAGTCGTTGATCTGGACGGTCATGTCTCTACGTGCGCTCTCGTTCACCGCGGGATCCTTGCTGTTCATTCCGTGGTTGATGCCCTGATACTCGACGAGCTTCACCTTCGGGTTCTGCTCGGCGAAGCGACGTGCGTAATGGATGGACACGGCCTCGTCGTCGGTGCCGTGGAGGTGCAGAGTGGGGACCGCGACGCCGAGCTCGAGGTTCGGCTCGTCGTGCTTCACGAGGTCCTGCATCGTCGCGAGGTAGCCGAGCTCACCGCGAACGCCGTGCGCCTCCTTCGAGTCCGGGTCGTGCTTCGGAAGCTCGTTGCGGAGCCACTGCTCGTGCACGTCGAGGCGTGCCGCGATCTTCGCGGAGTCGGGGAGCCCGCGCTCGCCCGTGAGGTTCTTGTAGTACGCGTAGAGCATCTTCACCGAGGGCGCGAAGGCGATGACGCCCTTCACCTTGTCGGGCCGCTGCTTGGCGAGCGCGAGGGCCGCCTTGCCGCCGAAGCTGTGACCGATGAGAACCACCGGGCCGTCGTGCGCGTCGATGGCAGCGCGAGCTCGCGCGAGCTGATCCGACATCGTGTGCGGCGCCGTGCCGTGCGCCTTGCCCTCGTCGTCGATGCGCACGGGCCGGAGCCACGGTGCCGAGATGGAGAGCTCCGTGCCGAGCTTCGCGAGCGCCTTCTCGAGACCCTCGAGTGGAAAGTGCGTGGGCTCGCCGCCGAGGCCGTGCAGGAAGATGGCCTCGACATGCCGCTGCGCCGGGACGCTCTTCGGAGGCGCCGCAGGCTTGTTGCCGAACATGCGCCATTCGGCGTGCGCAGAGGAGCCGAGCGTCATCGCGCCGAGCAGCGCGCCGACCCTTATCACGCAGGAGATTCGCATCAGGTCACCCGGGGTGCTGCAGATCGGCAAGAAGCGTTCATGCCGGAGGACGAGTGCAGCCTCCGAGCCAGGGCAGCAGAGTCGCAATCGCGGCTAGTTAGGGCGTGACGGATCGTTGCGCTGGAGCCTGTAGACCTGGCCACCAGTCATTCGATCGGCCACTTCAAACCAGATGGATCCCCGCAGCGATCGGCCTATCTAATGAGACGGACTGCCCACTGTTGTTGGCGCGTGGCTTGCTGGGTACGCCGGCATGACCACACGTCAACCCCGTCGCTTCCCCCTCCACCTTGCGCTCGCGCTCCTCGCGCTCTGCCACGCTGCCGCCGCGTGGGCCGAGCCCGCAAAAATCGGGCTCTCGGAGGTCGCCCAGCGC
>JAYTLP010000300.1:0-14787 GCA_043729375.1 Myxococcales bacterium | reverse complement strand
TACCACGCGCCGCTCGTGGAGGTCGTGAGCGGCTTTCGCGCGCCGAAGTACCAGCTCATGCTGCGCAAGAAGGGGCACGAGGTCGCGCGCGACTCGGAGCACCCGCGCGGCGAGGCCGTGGATTTTCGCCTCCCGAAGGTGCCCACGAAGGTGCTGCTCGCCTTCGTCAAGAAGCAGCACCTCGGGGGTGTCGGCTACTACCCCGTCTCGCAGTTCGTGCACGCCGACGTCGGCCCGGTCAGGTACTGGCGCGGCCACTGATGTGCGGTCCATTGCTTGATTCGGGGGAAGCGATGGAATACGAACGGGGACATGAAGATAACCCTCCCTAGCCTCTTTGCACTCTCCCTCGCGGTCGGCGGGCTCTCGCTCGCCGGCTGCACCGTCAAGAAGGTCACCGAAGTGAAGGGCGCATCGCCGGCGATCTCCAGCGCCACGCCGTCGGTGGCGTTCCGTGGCCGCACGCTCGACGTGCACCTCGCGGGCTCTGGCACCGCGTGGGATGCAACCACGAAGGTCGCGTTCGGCACGGGCATCACCGTCAACAAGATCACCGTGGCTTCCACCGCGGCGATCGTCGCGAACATCACCATCGCGAACGACGCCACCCTCGGCTTGCACGACATCAGCGTCACGGATGGCGCCAACTCGGAGCCGTACTCGATGGCGTTCACCATCGATTCGGCGATCTCCACGAAAATCACGGGCACGGTTGCGCAGGGCTCGATCGTGTTCTTCACCATCACGAACAACGCGAAGGACACTCCCTTCGACGACACCTCGTCGGGCGACGGCCTCTTCTCGCCCAAGAAGTTCACGAACATCGTGCTGTCGGGCACCGATGGAATCGAGTTCCAGGTGAGCGACGTGACGCCGCGCAAGATCACCGGGCTCGCGCTCATCTCCACGACGGCAGCAGCGGGTGCGCTCGACATCGATGTGAAGTCGGGTCCCACGGACGGAACGGGCACGGTCGACGACTCGAAGCAGCTCGCCGCGGGGACCATCGCAGCCCGCACGCCCGCCGCGCTCACGGACGGCACGACCGCGACGCTCACCGAGGCTGGCGCCTCCATGATCTACTCGTTCACGCCGAAGGCTGTCGGTGACCGCCTGTCGTTCGCCACGAGCGACACGGGCGGCGTGTCGCAGATCATCGTCTTCTCGCCGACGGTTGCTATCAAAGACGTCGTCGCGAGCGGCGCGAGCGGCGCGAGCGGCGGCCCGGCCGTGTACAGCGCGACCAGCACCGAGCCCGTGTACGTGCTCGTGTACGACGGCTCGCTCGCGGGTGGCGTCAGCGCGTCCCTCACGGCGAGCGACACCACGTTCGCGGTGCAGGCCGGCGGCGAGGGCAACGACACGTTGAACAACACCTTCACCGGCGCCATCGCCATCACGACACCGCCTGCGAAGCTGTCGGGCGCATCGCTCTCGTCGGTGGACGACGTCGACTACTACAAGATCATGGTCCCGGCCGGTAAGGTCATCCACGTCCAGACCATCCCGGGCGACGCCAAGACCGACACGGTCATCACGTTCTACGGCACCGATGGACAGACCATGATCGGCACGGAGACCGACAAGGCGAACCACGAGGACGCCACGTCGGCCAGCCTCCCGGGCGCCGGTACGTACTACTTCGCGATCAGCTACAGCCAGAACTCGCAGGCGACGCCGTACGCGGTCGGCAACAGCCACTACGACCTCCTCGTCGACCTCGAGTAAGCAGGCGGGCTCGCCCGCGCAGCTCCATTCCAGCACACACCGACGGCGCCCACTTCGTTCTCGAAGGGGCGCCGTTCGTGTTTGCGGGCGCCAGCATCGCCCGCAGCTTGCGCTTTGTTCGCCGACTGCGGCATACCTCGCGCCGCAGATGGATCCACACGCAGACATCATCGATGGCCGCAGCGCATGCCTGCGCTGTCGCAGGCCGACGAGCGTCTGCTGGTGCGCGCACCTGCCGACACTGCCGACGACGACGCGCGTGGTCTTGCTGCAGCACCCGCGCGAGCGTCGCATGGCCATCGGCACGGCGCGCATGGCGCACCTGTCGCTGCCGGGCTCGCAGCTGCGCGTCGGCATCGACTTCTCCGGCGACAAGGTCGTGAACGCGCTGCTCGACGCGGGTGATGCCTACCTGCTCTTCCCCGGAGACGGGGCCTCGCCGCCCGAGGCCCTGCCGCGTGACCGGCCGGTCACGCTCGTCGTCGTGGATGGCACCTGGTGGCAGGCGCAGAAGCTCGTGAAGGAGAACCCGCGCCTCGGTGCCCTGCCGCGCGTGGCCCTGTCGCCGACGCGACTGTCCGAGTACCTGATCCGCCGCCAGCCGGCCGACTTCTGCGTTTCCACCATCGAGGCGCTCGCCGAGACCCTCGCGGTGCTCGAAGGCCGCTCCTTCGAGGCGCTGCGGGTGCCTTTTCGCGCGATGGTGGCGACCCAGCAGCGCTACGTCACCGAGGTCGGCTCGAGCCGACACCAGCGTGCGAGGCGCCCCCGGCCCACGCGCCGCGAGCGCCTCGTCACGCAGCTCGCAGAGCTGTGGCCGCGACTCGTGCTCGTCCAGGGCGACGCCAACGGCTGGTCCCGCAGCGATGCCCTCCGTCAGCCGTCGGAGACGGTGGTGTGGCAGGCGCTGCGCGTTGCCACGGGGGAGCGGATCGACTGCGTCATCGCGCCGCGCCGACCGCTCGCACCGTCGACGTCCGCGCACACGGGCCTCGAAGAGGCCGCGGTCGTGGCGGGCATGACAGTGCAGGAGTGGCACGCGCGCTGGTTCGCGTTCAGCCGGCCCGACGACGAGGTCGTGCACTGGGGCCGGTTCTACGTGGACCTCGCCGCCTCGGAAGGCCTCCGCATGCGGAACGCGCTCGATCTGCGGCCGGTGATCACGGAGCTGCTGCGCGAGCGCGTCGCCGACGTCGACGTCGCTGCGAAGAAGCTCGGCGCGCCAATCCTGTCCACGTTCCACGGTCGCGCGGGCCAGCGCCTCGATGCGCTGACCGCGGTGGTCCGGTCACTCGGCCCGGAGCAGCATGCTCCGCAGTCGTAAATAGTCGGCGTTCGCGTCGGCGTCGCGGAAGAAGGGGAAGGGCGCGCCGAGCGCGCTGGCCGCCACGAAGCCCGATAGCAGCGACAGATCGTGGCCGTTGCCCGGGGTCATGTACGAGCCGCAGAAGTACAGGCCACCCTCTCCCTGCCGCGCCGCGAGCCTGCGCGCGGTCCACAGGTTTCGCAGCGACAGGTCGGGGTGCGCGCCGCGGTTCGAGAAACGGTACGTCGCGCCCGACGGGGTGGTCGGCTCGTTGTAGGAGACGAGCATGGTCGCGCCAGTGCCTCGCGCGACCGGGGCCCACGACGAGACGACGAAGTGGTTGCGGTAGCCCTGGTCGGTGATGTCGATCGCGGTGCAGTAGTCCGCGAGGATCGTGTCGCGGTGAACTGCCGGCAGCACGCTCGCGTCCGCGTGCGCCACGCCGTCGACGAACGAGCGGTCCGTCGACTCGACGTAGGTCACGCCGCCGAGCAGCCGCCGGATCGGCCCGGCGGGCAGGGCCTCGGCCAGGCGCGCCGCGTCGGCGGCGAGGATCACCCGGTCGTACTCGTGTCGCTCGCCGGCGGCGTCGGTGAGCGTGACGGAAGCGCCCGGCTCGATGCGCGTGATGGCGCGTCCGCGGTGCAGCGTGCCCGTCAGGTCGGCGAGCATGCGCTCGAACACCCGGCCGCTGTGCTCGCTCCACGTGTCCATGGTGCCGCCGGCGTCGACGGAGATGAGGTCGTCGATGGTGGGCAGCACGAAGGCGGGCAGCGCATCGAGCTTCGACGTGAGGAACGACGAGCTGTAGAGCGCCACGACGATGTCGTCCCAGAACGCGCGCGAGATGCCGCACGCCCGCGCGAGCTGCCAGGCGGGGACGTACGTGGCCGGGTTGCCATACGAGACGCGATACAGCGACGCAGGCCCCGGCGAGAGGCGTGCATTCCAGGCCCGCACGCGCGCGACGAGCTTCCGCCAGCGATCGAAGTCGGCGCGGTGCCGCTCGTAGAGGCTGCCGCCGCGGTCGTGCGCGTACGTGGCCCCCTCCTTGTGGATGAAGAAGCGCAGGCGCACGGGCTCGGTGGCGACGCCGAGGGTCTGGAGGAGGCGCACGTAGCTGCGAAAGTAGGCACGTGGCCAGGCGAGGACCGCGAGGCCAGCGGTGAGCCCGCGCTCGCCGTGCGTCCACGTGTGCACCCGCGCGTTGCCGCCCACGTCGTCGCGCGCCTCGAAGAGGTCGACCTTGTGGCCGTGATGGCTCGCGGACCAGGCCGCGCCGACGCCGGCGATGCCGCCTCCCACGACCGCGATACGCAACCTCATCTGCGGCAATCTACGCGAGCCGCGCTCGCTACGGCTGCGACGCCGGCTCGAGCAGGCTGCCCACCTCCGCGTCGTCGAGCGCGCGCCACGTGCCGGGCGCACCGGAGAGGCGGTGGTGCCCGATGGCTGCACGCACGAGCCGCAGCGTCGGGTGGCCCACCGCTGCCGTCATGCGCCGGACCTGCCGGTTGCGGCCCTCCGTGAGGACGAGCTCGAGCCAGCAGTCGGGTACGGACTTGCGGCTCCTTATCGGGGGATCACGCGGCGGCAACGTAGGCGGCTCGATGTGACGCGCGCGCGCAGGCAGCGTCATCGTGGCGTCGAGGGTCACTCCTCTGCGCAGCGCCTGCAGCGCGGCCTCGTCGGGGATGCGCTCGACCTGTACCCAGTACGTCTTGTCGTGGCGTCGATTCGGCGAGAGCAGCTTGTCGACGAGGGTCTTGTCGGCGCTGAGCACGAGGAGCCCCTCCGAGTCGGCGTCGAGGCGGCCGATGGGCCACACGTCGCGGGGCAGGCCGAGATCTGCCAGCGTGCGCCACTGGCTGCCGTCGGGCGTGAAGCGCGAGACGAAGCCGTAGGGCTTCCACAGGGCGATCGTCGTCAATAGCTCACGATCGCGACGAGCTCGTTGCGGTGGCTCGGCAGCTGTGTGTACCGCACGCGCTTCCCGCCGAGCTTGTCGATGCGTTGCTCGAGGCCGGGTAGCGCCTCGAAGATGCCCTCGTCGTTGATCTTGAGCGTGAGGAACGCGCCCTTGAGCGAGCCGTGCGACAGCGCGACGAACCGTTCGATGTACTTGAGCGCCACCATCGGCGCGAGGTTCATGTCGCTCGCGAGCCACTGGAAGCCGTGGGGGAGGTCGCGCTTCTCCACGGCGGCGGCCGAGACCGCGTGGTGTACGAAGCGGTTGCCCTGCCGTCCCCGGTAACCGAGCACCTGCGGCGCCATGCCTGCGGGATCGACACCGTGAACCTCGAGGCCGCGGTCGAGCAGCGCGAGGCTCGCGCCGCCCGGTGCCGACCCCAGCTCGACGGCCACCTCGCCCGCCTGCGGCCGCAGCTCCGACCATGCGATGGCCTCCTCGAGCTTCGCCCACGCACGCGACGGCGCGCGCTCGGGAATGACCGCGTGGGGCACGCCGCCCGGCAGCGGGCCGCGACGATCGTCGTGGCGATGCCATCCGACGAAGAGGCCGTCGTCGGGCTCCTCGGCAGGGGCGGTGACGATGTCGAGCACGAGCTCGCCCGCCCTCGCCGTGAGGCCGTCGAGGAAGCGGCCCGGGTGCGCTGCACGGAGCGCGGTGTCCACCGCCCGCGCGCGCGCGCCGACGACGCTGGCGACACGCTCGTCGGCGGCTCGGTCGAGGTCGCGCTCGAAGACGTGGAGGCGCAGCGGACCTTCCGGCATGGATGCCACCAGCGAGGCAATCGCGTCGACCGTGGCGCCGCGTCCCAGGGAGTGGCCGAACGCACGCGCAAAGGAGGACTCGACCCGCTCGTCGACGCGCCCCTCGTCGACTTTGAACGTCGTCAAACCGGGACGCGAGAACGCAAAGCGCAGGTCCGGACGACGCACGGCCAGCTCGCGCTTGAGCCACGACGTCGACGCCGGCTGGTGCAGGAACCACAGGAAGCTCGCCACCAGCACGTTCTATCAAGCGCCGGTGACGATTGCCACTAGACGCTCGCGGAAGGCTATGATAAATAGCCTTCAAGGTCAGAAGTCATAGCCGAGTGGAGACCTCATGATCCTCGGACACTTCGGCCTCGCCCTCGCCGCCAAGCGCCTCGCGCCCCGCACCTCCGCCGGCACCACCACGGCTGCGGCGCAGCTGCTCGATCTCGTCTGGCCTGCCCTGGTGCTCGTCGGCGTCGAGCAGCTCCGCATCGAGCCTGGCCACATGGCGGCCTCGCCCATGGACTTCGTGCACTACCCGTGGACGCACAGCCTCGCGATGTCGTCCCTGTGGGGTCTCGTGTTCGGCGCGGTTTACTTCGCGCTGCGCAAGGACCTGCGGGGCGCCGTGGTGGTCGGGCTGCTGGTGCCGAGCCACTGGGTGCTGGACTTCCTGGTCCACGGGCCGGACCTCCCCGTCTGGCCGGGGGGGCCGAAGGTCGGGCTCGGCGGCTGGAACTCGGTCGCGGTGACTTTGCTGCTCGAGGCCACGTTCTTCATCGGCTCGTTGCTCGTGTACACGCGCGCGACCGTCGCAGAGGACCGCGTCGGACGCTGGGGGTTCTGGGCCTACGTCGTCCTGCTCGTCGTCATCTACGTGAGTGCGGTCTTCGGACCGGTGCCGGCCGACCCGAAGGCCGTGGCCGGTGGCGCGCTCGTCATGTGGCTGCTCGTGCCGTTTGCCGCGTGGTTCGATGACCACCGCGCGGTGCGCTGATGCCGGCGCTGGCACGCACCTCGTCTGCCAAGATCGTCTCGGCCGCGCGCCGGCTCGTCGAGCGACACGGGTCCGAGGGGCTGTCGATGCAGGCGGTGGCGCAGGCGGTCGGCATCCAGGCCCCGTCCCTGTACAAGCGCTACGCAGACCGGGCGGCGCTGCTGCGCGAGGTGCGCCTCGCCGTCGCCGGCTCGATGGAGCGCACGGTCGTGCGCGCTGCCACCACGGGCGACACGACCGACGATCTCCGCGCCATCGCCCGCGCGCAGCGCAGCTACGCGTGGCGTGCGCCGCACCTCTACGCGCTCCTGTTTGCTGCGGTGGAGCCTTCGGCAGCGCTCGCGGTGTCCGATTACGCGGCCATGACCGCCGTCATTCTCGAGCGCATGCGCGTCCACGGCGAGCCTCGCCATGCGCTCGAGGGCGCTCGCCTGCTCGTCTCGTTCGTGCACGGCTTCTCGTCGATGGAGACGGCCGGCGCCTTCCGCCTGGGCGGCAGCACAGACGAGGCATTCGAGTTCGGCCTGACCCGGATCCTCCAGGCTCTGCAGCGCTGAGCCTTGCAGGGCTACCCGAAGGCGAGCCAGCCCTCGCGATAGAAGCCATGGAGGAGCTGCGGCGCTGCGTTGGGTGCGGGGAGCTGCAGCGTACGGTCACGAAGGAGCGGCAGGAGCGCCTCGTGGCTCTGGGCATCCAGCGCGTGCGCCTGCCCGTTCACGAAGATGCGCGTGCCCCGGTGGAGCGCGCGCGTGGGAAGCGAGAGCTCGAGGCGGCCTCTCTTCCCGAGGCGTTTGGCGAAGGCCGCCTCCGAGATGGGCTGCGCCGGCGCGTGAAACAGCGTGTGCGGGCGTGGCCTGGTGAGGAAGCAGCCGAGAAAGTCCTCGAGGTGCCGCGGCGTCCACCGGATCGCGCGCGTGGCCTCGTCGAGAAACCCGAGCATACCGCGGTCGAGCGCGAGCGGATCCCTGGCCGGTCGTCGCTGGGGATCCGTGTAGAGCGCGTCATCGTCGAGGGGTAGCGTGTTGCCCAGCCAGCCGAGGAAGCTCTCCACGAGCTGTGCCCTGGACGGCGCGAGGAAGCCGATTGAGTACGTCAGACACTCGGTCTCCGCGATGCCGTGGTGCGCCACGCCGGGGGGTAGGTAGAGCATGTCGCCGGGTTCGAGCACCCACTCGTCCTCGGCCTCGAACGGCTGCAGAACGCGGATCGCGGCCGACGGATCCGGCACGGGATTGTACTTGCGCGCCACACGCCAGCGACGCCGCCCCGGCCCCTGCAGCAGGAACACGTCGTAGCGATCGTCGTGCGGGCCCACGGTGCCGCCCTCGGCCGCATAGCTCACCATGAGGTCGTCGACCCGGGCTGCAGGGATGAAGTCGAACTGGCGGAGCAGTGCCCAACCGCCCCGCACGAGGCTCTCGATGCCGTGAACGAGCAGCGTCCAGTCGCGCGCCGGCAGCATGCCCGTATCGAGCGTGCCGAAGGGTCCATCGTGGCGCTCCCAGCGCTGCTTGCGACGCGCGTGGTGGACGACGAGCTTCGAAACGGCGTCGGGTCGCGTCGCGAGGCGGAGGAGCGCGTCGCGATCCAGCAACCCGCGAAAGCCCGGCACCGCTTGCCGCACGAGGAGCGGCTTCTTCTGCCAGTGCTCGCGCAGGAAGCGTTCGGGGGACATGCCTTGAAGCACGGACATGTCCCTACCTACCAGCGCTCCTGCTCGGAGAACAGGAGGTAGGACGCCGCCCACGGGCAACAGGGCATGGTGGTGACCGCTCCGCGGGTCCTTCTCTGTGACCGGAAGCGTGACGCGGCCGCGGCGTCGTCTATGCTTGTAGCGTTGCGCATCCTGCTCCTCACCCCGCCCATGACTCAGCTGAACACGCCGTATCCAGCGACGGCCTACCTCACGGGCTTTTTGCGTCAGCACGCCGCAGAAGGCGACTTCGAGGTGGCGCAGGCGGACCCGGCGCTCGAGCTGTTCCTGCGCCTCTTCTCGCGCGCGGGCCTCACTCGTGCCTTCGCGGCCGTCAAGCGATGCAAGAGCAACGCGCCGTTCGTCGATCGTGCCGCCGACTACATCGACACCGTGGACGCGGCGGTGCGCTTCCTCCAGGGCCGTGACCCGGGCCTCGCGCTGCGCATCGTCGGACGCGACCTGCTCCCCGAGGGGCCTCGCTTCGCCTCGCTCGACCCCGAGGAAGACTCGCTCGCCTGGGCGTTCGGCGAGCTCGGCATCGAGGATCGCGCGCGCCACCTCGCGAGCCTCTACATCGACGACCTCGCCGACTTCGTGCGTGACGCCGTCGATCCGCGCTTCGAGCTGTCGCGCTACGGTGAGAAGCTCGCTTCGAGCGCGCCCACCTTCGACCCGCTCGCCGAGGCACTGGCAGGCAAGCCCACGCTCGTCGACACGCTGCTCGACGAGATCACGACCGAGCTCCATGCGAAGCACCGGCCCGATCTGGTCGCGCTCACGGTGCCCTTCCCCGGCAACGTGTACGGCGCCTTTCGCATGGCGCGCATGCTCCGCAAGCTCGCGCCCGCGTGTCGCATCGCTCTCGGCGGGGGCTACGTGAACACCGAGCTGCGCGAGCTGTCGGACCCGCGCGTGTTCGATCACGTCGACTTCGTCACGCTCGACGATGGCGAGCGCCCGCTCCTCGCGCTCATCGATCACATGCGTGATCCCTCACGTCCGCTGCTCCGCACCTTCGTGCGCGAAGGTCGCACGGTCGTTCTGCGCTCGGATGCGAGCCTCCACGACGTGCCGATGCGCGACGCCGGTACGCCGACCTACGACGGCCTTCCGCTCGATCGCTACCTGTCGCTGCTCGAGCTCCTCAACCCGATGCACCGGCTCTGGTCGTCGGGCCGCTGGAACAAGCTCACCGTCGCCCACGGCTGCTACTGGAAGAAGTGCACGTTCTGCGACGTCACGCTCGACTACATCGCGCGCTACGACCTCGCCTCTGCCGACCTCCTCGTCGATCGCATGGAGGCGCTCATCGCCGAGACGGGCCAGACCGGCTTCCACTTCGTCGACGAGGCCGCGCCCCCGGCCGGCCTGCGCGCGCTCGCCGAGCGGCTGCTCGAGCGCAAGGTGGTGTGTACCTGGTGGGGCAACATCCGCTTCGAGAAGACGTTCACACCCGAGCTCGCGCAGCTCCTCGCGCGGTCGGGCTGCGTAGCACTCTCGGGCGGGCTCGAGGTGGCGTCCGATCGCCTGCTCGCACGCATGAAGAAGGGCGTCACCGTCGCGCAGGTCGCTCGTGTCACGCGTGCGCTCACCGACGCCGGCATCATGGTGCACGCCTACCTCATGTACGGCTTCCCGACCGAGACGACGCAGGAGACCATCGACTCGCTCGAGCGCGTACGCCAGCTCTTCGCCGAGGGTTGCGTGCAGTCCGCGTTCTGGCACCGCTTCGCCGCGACGGCCCACAGCCCCATCGGCCAGGACCCAGCCCTCTACGGCATCCGCCTCGCCGCGACGACGACGGTGCGCTTCGCGCGCAACGAGCTGCCGTTCACGGATCCTACCGGCACCGACCACGACCGGCTCGGCGTCGGGCTCCGCAAGGCACTCTACAACTACATGCACGGCCTCGGCCTCGACCTCGACGTGCGGGACTGGTTCGAGGACCTCGCCGTCCAGCCGCCGACGGTGGCTGCGACCTTCGTCGCCGACGCTCTCAGTCGAACAGCGTCGTGAACTTTCTGGGCGCGCGTTTTTTCCGCAGGCAGCGCGTGGCGGCGCTCATGAGGCAGACCGAGAGCGTGCTGCGGCGCCGACCGGAGTGGCTGCGGCGCGAGCGGTGCCACACGTGGTTGTGCACGAGCATCACCTCGCCGCGCACGGCCGGCAGCGGCACGATGCGGGCCTCGATGCCCTCGAGCAGCGACGGTGGTACGACGCCGCCCTCCTTCGTCGAGAGCCCGGCGAGCTGCGTACGCGGGACCACCTCGAGGCAGCCACCGTCGAGCGGGCAGTCATCGAGCGCGGTCCAGATCTGGAGCGTGGGCATCCGGTCGACCCCCCAGAACGCGCCGCCGTCCTGGTGGAACGGCAGGTCGGAGCCGCCGCGCGCGCTCTTCGTGAAGACGACGGCGCGGTACAGCGAGACGGGGCCGTCGATGAGCCTCCGCGCGATGCGCTCGAACAGCGGGTTTCGCAGGTACGCGGCGAAGAGCGGGTCGAACTCGAGCTTCTCCATCTTGCGATAGTCGAGCGACGGCCCCTGCCAGCCGAGGCCGAACGAGAGATCCTCGTAGCGGCCCGTGTCGGCGTCGCGCTGGAAGAACATGCCCTCGTGCTGAACCCGGGCGAGCATGAGATCGTCTACGCGGGTCCCGAGCGCCGCGAGGGTGGCGTCGTCGACCACACGTCCGAGGCGCGCGTACCCCTCGCTCGCGTAGGAGGCGAGGGCCGTATCGAGGTCCACCACGACCGCTCCGCCGCTACAGGATGGGCGGTGAGCCGAGGGAGCAGAAGCCGTTGACGCACAGATTCGATGGGTCACAGCAGTCGGCCGTGATGCTGCACTTCTCCTGCGGCATCGAGCACTGCGAGCTGGGCGGTGCGTTCGAGCACACGAGAGCGCCGCTCGAGCCGTTGGGCTCGCAGAAGCCGTTGCAGCACTGGTCGCCGGTCTCGCACGTGGTCCCGTCGGCCTTGCACGGATCCTGGACCCAGTACGCGCGCGCGTTGCCGGCGAGCAGCTCCTGTGCGGGGAGATAGAACGCAGGGTGGCTGACGTCCGTTCCCGGAGGCGCCGACAGGTCGATGGCCGAGACCCAGATCTTCTTCGTCGTGATGTTCTGCACGAGGTCGACACCGCGCGGGTCGCTGCAGAACGGCGGCAGCGTGGCCTCGTTGCCGTACATGCGGCGGCTCGTGAACACGACCCACGCGTAGCCGCCCGAGGCCACCGGGTTCACGGTCGGCTCGTAGTTGAGGTGAACGTCGTCCGCGTGCGTGTTGTCGATGGCGCCGACCTCATGTCCGTCCGCCGAGCACGCGAGCGTGTACGGCGCGGCGAGCTTGGGCAGGTAAGAGGTGCCGGCCGAGTCCGCGCCGTTGAGCTGGTTGAGGACCGTGACGTGCGCCGCATCGGTTGTGTTGGTCCACTCGATCTGACCGTGGGCACCACCTCGCGTGTAGGTGGCGCCATCGCCATTGCCGTCGTAGCCCGCGGAGACCTGGCGGTGGTACACGATGGACTTCGAGTCCGGCAGGAACGACGGCCACGCCGGACGGTGCTCCGTGTTGGAATCGGCGCTGTAGTCCGCGACCACCACGGGCGTGCCGAAGGTCGACGTCGCCGGGTCGAAGCTCATGGAGAGCAGCTTCTGCGCCGAGCCCGCGATCGTCGAGGAGCTCATCGCGTTGACGGAGAGCAGCATACCCGACGGTGAGAACGAGGGCGGCCCCAGGTTGGTGCCCGTCGTCGCCGCGAGGCCATTCGCGGTTGCGCTGGCGATCGGCGTGGCGTCGTTCGGCAGCGGCACGAGCGTGCCGTCCCGGGTGAGCGCCTTCGAGCCGTCCGCGTAGATGCCCGCGAAGTCCAGGTCGTGAGTGAGCGTGCTCTGCGTGACGCCGTTCACGCTGATGTCGTAGTCGGCGCTCGTGCCGTACGCGTTGCCGAGCTGGCTCACGAGGCGCGAGCCGTCGGCTGCCACGGAGTGACACACCCGGCATGCCGAGCCGTCACCGCTGGTGCCCGCGACGAGCGCGGGCCCCGTGTCGCCCACGTGGATCGAGAGCACCGCGCCGCCGTACTTCTTGTCGCCGCCCACCGCGTCGGTGGCGTTCTTCGCGAGCTGCGTGCCGTACGAGTTGTAGTAGATGACGCCGTTGAGACGACCCGTGGCGATGGTCCACGTCTGCGTCAGCGGGCCGTATGCGACGCCGGCCTTCGCGAGCGTCACCTTCACCGTGAGCGTGTCCACCCCGCCTGCACTGTTGGTGGCCATCGCCCACACGTCCTGCGGGATCGGGTGGCGTACGAACTTGCCGCCCGTCTGCGAGAGGATCGCCGGGCGCCCGAACGTGCCCTTGTACGAGAACGAGCCGCTCGGCGTCGTCAGCTCGATCTGGATGGCATCGGCATCGCCGAAGCTCCAGTCCCACATGAGCAACGGCGCGAGCATGCCGCGAGGCCACAGAGTGTGATCGTACGGATAGAGCATCGCGAGCTTCTGCGCGGTGCCATTACCGGTGGGTGCGCCCAGCGCGGTGTTCGTCGCCGGGTCGATGGGGCCGCCGAGGCCTTCGCCGCCGACGCCGCCGACACCACCGCCCGCAGTGAGCTGCCCCGGCGAGGTCGGCAGCTGCGACGTCTCGTGCACGGTGTCGGCGCCGTTCTGCGTGCCCGTCAGCTTCACGAACACCTGGCGCTTCACGGTCTGGCCGTTCACGCCGCAGATGAGGTTCACGAGCCCTCCCGTCGTGCCGCGTGGCGCGAGGGTCGTGGACGCGCTCGACGCGACCGGGAGCGTCACGATGTCCCCGCGATCCACCGTCCACGCGGCGCTGACGGGCACGCCATCGAGCGTGGCAGTGAACGTGACCGTGGGGGTCGTGCTGCCGACGACGATGGAGAGGGTCTGCAGCGTGCTCGGCTGGACGTCGAGCACGCCCTGCAGCACGCCGCCATCACCACCGGGGATGCCGCCATCGCCCCCGCCGACGCCGACTGCGAAGTCGAAGCCCTGGCCCGTACCGGCTTCGTGGTGACAGCCGGCGATGGACAGCGCCGTCAGGAGGGGCAGTTGGACGAACCAGGCTGGCGTGCGCACGAGAAAAAGTGTAGCCGAGGACCTGTGCATGGCGCTCGCGCCGAACGCTGCGAGACGAAGGTTTGTCCGACGTGTCGGACCTTGTCGGTGGCACGGGACCGACATCACAATGGCGCACGCGCCTGTTCGCACGCGAAGACGGCCGTGGCTCCGCCCTCCTGCTGGTTCACTCGAGCGGCATATCCTCCCCTCGGTGGCGAAGGCTGCCCGACACGCTCTCGACCACGCATCGAGTCCTCGCGCCGGAGGTCATCGGGCCGGGCAGAGCCACCCGCGGGCGAAGACCCGCCGTTCCACTTCCACCACGACGTAGACGCACGCCTCGCAGCCGTGGGCCGCATCGACGAGCCTTTGCACGGGGTCGACCACTCGTACGGCGGTCTGCTGGCTGGCGCTCTGAAATCCAGTTGCGTCCGGCGTGCTGTACGACCGCGGCGAGCGCGATCGATGAGAGCTTCACCAGCGAGGGCACGGGTGGCGACGACGCGTGGTACGAGCAGTTCGTCGACTACCGGAACGGCCCCTTGTCTGTTGGCAGCTCCACGAGCGGGAGTGAGCCGCGTTTCTCGCCACCGGCAAGAAGGTCTTTGCAGAAGTTTCGATGCTGATGAGGGACCGGACGCCCGTCCGCGACTACGCGGCGCTCGTCACGCCCATGCTGCTGCTCACCGGCTCACGCTCGCCCGTCGCGGCGCGTGGTTGCTCGGCTCGCGCTCCGGAAACCGGCCGCGCGCGGCGGTCATCGAGGGTGTCGGGCACATGCGCCCAATCACGCACGCCCTGCGCGTGAACGCGCTCATCGCCGCGCACGTGATTTCTTCTTCGCAGGGCGCCTCGCCGTCGCAGCCGCCTTCACGCGCGCGTAGCGAGCAAGGAGCTTCGCCCCCTTGGCGGCCAGCTTCTTCGCGGCAGCCAGCGTCTTCGGCAGAGGCTCGCCCCACGCGTGCGCGGACAGGGCGAGCCGCGTGGGTTTGCCGTCCTTCACCATCGGTCCGCGCGGGTTCGCGAAGTGCCGGCGCAGAAACGAGCCCTTCCGGCGCAACTTCTCGGGCGTGTCCGCAGGTCCCTTCACGCCCGGCTTGAGGTGCGCGCCCTCCTTGCGCCGGAACGCCGCGCGCCCGGCTGGCGTGAGCCCGCCCTTCGGATCTTTCAGAAGCTTCTTGCGCGTGCTCACGACTTCCGGGCCTTCTTCTTCTTCTTCTTCTTCTTCTTCTTCTTCTTCTTCTTCTTCTTCTTC
>JAYTLP010000299.1:0-3472 GCA_043729375.1 Myxococcales bacterium | reverse complement strand
TCGGGATGGTGGCGTTGAAGCGGCTCGAGGACGCCGAGCGTGACGGCGACGAGATCTACGCCGTGATCGCTGGCGTCGGAAGCTCGTCGGACGGCCGCGCGAAGAGCGTGTACGCCCCCGTGCCGAGCGGTCAGGCCAAGGCGCTCCGGCGCGCATACGACCAGGCCGGCTACGGCCCGGACACCGTGGGGCTCATGGAAGCGCACGGCACGGGCACGCGCGCGGGCGACGCCGCGGAGTTCGAGGCCCTGCGCACTGTCTTCGACGAGAGCGGTCGGCAGGATCGAGGCTGGTGCGCGCTGGGCACGGTCAAGTCGCAGGTCGGTCATACCAAGGCTGCGTCCGGCGCGGCCGGGCTGTTCAAGGCGGTGATGGCGCTTCACCACAAGGTCCTGCCGCCCACGATCAAGATCGATCGACCCGATCCGAAGCTCTCCATCGACGAGAGCCCATTCCACCTCAACACCGTTGCCCGGCCGTGGGTGCGCGGTGCCTACCCGCGTCGTGCGTCGGTGAGCTCGTTCGGCTTCGGCGGCTCCAACTTTCACGTCACGCTCGAGGAGTACACGGGCCCGGCCCGGCCCGGGCGCGTGCGGCCCGCGGGTGGCGAGGTCGTGCTGCTCTCGGCCGATACGCCGGCGGCGCTGGCGTCCGCGTGTCGCGCGCTCGATGCGTCGCGCCCGGGAATGCTCGCCTACCTCGCGCGCTCGACGCAGGAGAGCTTCGATGCGTCGAAGCCCGCGCGCCTGAGCCTCTTCGCGGAGACGGACGCCGACCTGCAGGACAAGCTCCATCAGGCCGCCGCGCTCGTCGACAAGGGCGACGACGTCACGGTCCCGGGCGGCATCGAGTACGTGCACGGAGCCGCGGACGAGCGCGTCGCGTTCCTGTTCCCGGGGCAGGGGAGCCAGTACATCGGTATGGGCGCCGACATCACGATGGCGCTGCCGGTGGCTCAGCGCGCGTGGGACGCGTGCGCCGAGGTCGCGCTCGCGGACGAGCGCCTCGACGCCGTGGTGTTTCCGCGACCCGCGTTCGACGATGCGGTGCGGACGGCTCAGCAAGCGCAGCTCACCGCGACGGAGTGGGCGCAGCCCGCGCTCGCGGCCACGAGCCTTGCGCACCTCGCGGTGCTGCGAGCCCTCGGGGTCACGCCCGCTGCGGTCGCGGGTCACAGCTTCGGAGAGCTCACGGCGCTGCACGCCGCCGGCGCGCTCTCGGTCGAGGCGCTGCTGCGGCTCGCGCGCCGGCGCGGCGAGCTCATGCGCGAGGCCGCGAAGGTACCGGGCTCCATGATCTCCGTTGCCGCGAGCGAGGCCGAGCTGCCGCCGCTGCGTGACGTCGTCGTCGCCAACTACAACAGCCCGCGGCAGCTCGTGCTGTCGGGTGCCACCGAGGCCATCGAGGCGGCGCTCCGGGTCCTGGGTGAAGCGGGCATGAGCGCCACGCGGCTCGACGTCGCGACCGCGTTCCACTCGCCGCTCGTCCGCCCTGCCGTTGCGCCGCTGCGCGCGTTTCTCTCGACGCTCGAGCTGTCGACTCCGTCGATAGACGTCTACGCGAACGCGAGTGCGGAGCTCTATCCTCGTGCAGTCGACGAGATCCGGGACCAGATCGCGAGCCAGCTCGCTGCGCCGGTGCGCTTCGTCGAGCAGATCGAGGCCATGTACGCGCGCGGGATCCGTACGTTCGTCGAGGTCGGCGCCGGGCGCGTGCTCACGAACCTCGTCGGGCACATCCTCAAGAAGCGCCCGCACCGCGCGATCGCGCTCGATCGCAAGGGTCGGCCCGGCCTCGCTACGCTGTCGCAGGCGCTCGGATCGCTCTCGGTGGCGGGCGTGTCGCTCGCCTACGACGCGCTGTGGGCCGACTTCGCCCGCACCGAAGATCCCCGCAAGATCGAGAAGCCGAAGATGACGATGAAGCTGAGCGGCGCCAACCATGGCAAGGTCTACCCGCCCGTGGGTGGCGCTGCCGCCCTGCCACCGCCGAACCCGGAGGTGGAAGCCAGACGCGTGGCACCGGCTCCGCCCGCCGGTGGCGTTGCCGATGCGAGCGTGCAGCTCGCCTGGGTGGCGGCCTTCCAGGAGACGCAGCGCCAGACCGCCGAGGCCCACGCCGCGTACCAGCGCTCGACCGCGGAGGTCCACGCGGCGTTCCTGCGCTCCGCCGATGCGTCGCTCGCGGGGCTCGCGCAGCTCCTCGGGGGCTCGCTCCCCGTTGCAGCCAAGGCAGCGATTCCAGTCGTCGCGTCGAGCCAGTCAACGATCCCGGCGACCGCACGCATGCCGGCCGCGCCCGCCCGGATGCCGGCGGCAGCGAGGCCCGCCGTGGCGAAGCTTGCCGCACCGATGACCGTCACACCGATGACCGTCGCGACGACAGCGAAACCGACCCCGTCGGCGCCCGTGATCGCCGAGAAGCCCGCCGCGGCGTTGACGCTGGAGGCGCTGGCCACGCTCATGGTGGCCATCGTCGCCGAGAAGACGGGCTACCCCGCCGAGACGATCGGCCTCGACCTCGACCTCGAGGCAGACCTCGGCGTCGACTCGATCAAGCGCGTCGAGATCCTGTCGGCCACGACGGAACGCGCTCCCGGGCTGCCGAAGATCAACGCCGCGAAGATGGCAACGCTGCGGACGCTGCGCGAGATCGTGGCACACCTTCGCGAGCACCTCGCGCACATCGCGCCGCCGCCTGCCGCGAAAACTGCCGCCGTCGATACGGCCGCGCTCACGCAGCTCATGCTCGCCGTGGTGGCCGAGAAGACGGGCTACCCGCCCGAGACCATCGGGCTCGATCTAGACCTGGAAGCGGATCTCGGCGTCGACTCGATCAAGCGTGTCGAGATCCTGTCGGCGACGACCGAGCGCGCGCCAGGGCTGCCGAAGCTCGACGCGGCGAAGATGGCCACGTTGCGCACGCTGCGGCAGATCGTGGCGTACCTCGAGAGCGCCGACACAGCGCCGGCCAGCCGGGCGCCGGTCGACGCTGCGGCAGCGTCGATCACGCGCAGCGTGGTGCGCTCGCTGCCGACGTCGGCGGTGGGGCTCGGGACGCCGGGTCTCCTCGGCGCCCGCCGCCTCGTCTTGACCGACGACGGTGGTGGCGTCGCGCAGGCGCTCGCTGCCGCACTCGTCGAGTACGGCGCGCGGGCGACGGTCGAGAGCGAGGTGCCTGCAGACGCTGATGCGGTCATCCTGCTCGGCGGGCTCCAGGGCGCGCACGATCCCGCAGCGGCGCTGTCCGCGAGTCGCGCGCTGTTCCGCGCCGCGCGTGCGATCGCGCGGCGTTTCACCGACGAAGGCGGCACGCTGGTCACGGTCCAGGACACCGGCGGTGACTTCGGCCTCTCCGGCTCTGAGCGCGCATGGCTGGCCGCCCCGGCGGCGCTGGCGCGAACCGCGGCGCTGGAGTGGCCGCGCGCCTGCGTGCGTGCCCTCGACATCGCGCGCGGCGACAGGGATCCAGG
>JAYTLP010000298.1:0-2642 GCA_043729375.1 Myxococcales bacterium | reverse complement strand
CGCGCGGCTCGACGATCAGGACGAGCCCGTCGACGCCGAGTGCGTGTACTACCTCCTGACCTGGGCCGCCGGCGAGTTCGAGTTCATCTCGTGCATGGTGGAGGGCGTGGATCGCGTGAACGCGTCGACGACGCACCTGCTCATGGAGGGCGCGCGCTTGATCGACGAGTCCGCGGATCCCGCGGCGGCCGCCAAGGCGGTCGAGATCCCATCGCTCTTCCTGTCGAACGACATGTCGAACGACGAGACGATCTAGAGCGTCGTAGCTCTGGATGCAGCCGGGCGCACGCACCCAGGGCCCCAGCCATGTCACCCCGGCGAACGCCGGGGTCCAGGCACTCTCTTCTGGACCCCGGCGTCCGCCGGGGTGACATGCCCCTTCGAGTCCAGCGGGGTGGTCGCGAGCCAGGCCGCGATCTCGGCGTGCATCGCCGCATACCAGCCGCCGTACACGATCGCGGACGGCGCGATCGTCGCCAGCGCGGCCACGGCGTACGCGCGCGCCCGGGCCCTGGCAGCGGCGTCTGCTCCTGCGCGAGACGGCGGCGCTGCGCTCAGCGCACGAGCGAGCGCGAACTGGGTCTCGGCCAGCTCCGGTGGCAGCGCGTGCACGCTGCGCAGCAGCAGGGCGCGCTCGAGTGGCGCGACGGCATCGGCCGCGCGATCGAGCGCGAGGAGGTCGAGCCCTTCGCCGGTGAGCGGCCAGGCCTCCCAGTCGGTCCCGCTATCGCCGGCCCGCTCGACCGCGACGAGCGAGGCGCGATCGTGATCGAGTGCGCGCCCCGGATCGCCGGCCGCGCGCAGGGCCGCCGCGAGTCGGTGCTCGGTGTAGCCGTCGCCACCCACGGCATGCGCCGGCGCCTGGATCGCGAGCGCCCGCTCGAGGAGCGGGATGGCCTCGCCCGCGCGGCCGAGCTTCGTCAGGTCCTCGCCGCGGTTGACGTACGCGGTCGCGACGGAGGCGTGCTCGGGGCCGAGCAGGCGCTCGCGGGCAGCCGCGGCTCGCTCGTGGAGCGGGAGCGCTGCCGCGGGCCGCGCCGAATCGAACTCGATGCCCGCGAGGCCTTCGTCGCAGCTCGCGACCTCGAGGTCATAGCGCGCGCCATGCGAGCGATCGTAGAGCGACCGTGCGCGCGCGACGAGGTCCCTCGCCTCCGCGAGCTTGCCCTCGCGGCGCCACGCGACCGTCGCGAGCGCGCGCAGGCGGGTCGCCTCGCGCTCGTCGTCGCCGCCCGCGCGCTGGATCGCGGCCTCGGCGTAGCGTGCCCACATCCGCGCCTCGTCGGGGCGCGACCGCTGGAAGCCGGTGATCCGGATCAGCGCGGTCCAGGCATCGGCGGCCGTCCCGTCGTCGGCGCTGGCCTCGGCGGTCGCCGCCGCCTCCTGCAGCGCGTCTTGACCCCGCGTCGCGTCGTTCACGGCGGTGGCGAGGCGACCGATCACCAGCAGGAAGCGTGCGGTCAGGACGCGATCGCCGGTCGCGCGCGCGTCCACCAGCGCGGGCTCGGCGATCGCGAGCCCGCGTGCATACTCGGCCGTGTAATCGAGCGCGGCAGCGTCGGCGAGCGTGGCATCGAGCCGGGCCATGCGCGCGAGCGCCGCGAGGTCGGTCGGCCGCGGCCGCTCCGACACCGCCTGTTGACTGGCGCAGCCCTCGGGCGCGGGCAAGGCGAGCGCTGCCGTGGCCGCGCGCTCGACGAGCCCGCCGTCGGCGGCATCGAGCAGGCGCACGAGTGCGCCCACCTCGCGGCGACGGTCGGCCAGGCATCGCATGCGCAGCTCGAGCTGGGCCTCGGTGGCCTCGCCGCGCACGCGTGTCGCGGTGCAGACGGCCTCGTGCGTCGCGCGCCAGCTCGTCCCCTCCTCGTCGAGGATGTGCTCCACCACGGCCGCACTCGCCGTCGCACTCGGGCGGCCCGTGTGCGCGAACGCGGCTCGCAGTCCCGCGCGCTGCGGCAGGTCCCACACTCCGCGCCACGCCGCAGGCGCGCCGGAGCACACGCTCGACGCTGCGGCGCCGTGTCCCGGCCGCACGATCGCGAGCGCCGCGAGCCCCACGATCGCGATCCCGACGCCCACGCGCCGCGCGGATACCGGAGGCCCTGCAGCGAGCGCGGCGACCAGCTCCGTCATCGAGGCGAACCGGGCGGAGGCCGTGGCGCCGAGCCCGCGCGCCACGATGCGGCGCACCCACGCGGGGACGCGTCGCCCGGTCATCGCAGCGGTCGCCGCCGGCGTCGCCGGTCGCTCGCCATACAGGGCCTCGTGCAGCGTCACGCAGAAGCTGAACTGATCGGTCGAGGCATCGGCGGCCCCGCCGGCGAGCTGCTCCGGTGCCATGTACGCCGGGGTCCCGATGAGCCCGCCGATGCGGCTCGTGGCCGCAGGCCCGCTTCCGGCGTCGCCGCGCGCCGACCCAGAGCTCGTGAGCGCTGGCTCGCCAGGTCGGTCGCTAGCCGCCGCCGCCGCGGTGCCTGGCTCCTCGGCAGCGGGCTCGAAGGTGGCGCGCGCCAGCCCGAAATCCGTGACGCGCGCGCGGTCGCTCGCGTCGACGAGGATGTTGTCGGGCTTGAGGTCGCGGTGCACGAGCCCGGCGGCGTGCGCGGCGGCGAGCCCCTCGCCGACCTGCCGCATCAACGCGA
>JAYTLP010000297.1:0-5990 GCA_043729375.1 Myxococcales bacterium | reverse complement strand
CCTGGATCCGCGTTCGCGAGGACGACCAGGGTGCCAACCTCACCAGTTCGACCGCGACGCTCACCGTCGGCGGCAAGCGCTGGCGCCGCATCCCGACTGGCACGCTCAACGCCAATCAGACGATCGCGCTCTCACCCACCAACGCCGCGGCAGGTGATTGGATCCTCGTCACTCGTGAGGACGTCGGCGCCTACACGGTCGCGCTAACGAACAGCGGCCCCGCTGCGGGCACGGTCGTGACGCTCCCTGTCTCGGCGCGCTCGTGGGCCCTCGTGTACTTCGACGGCACCAACTGGCTCCATCGTGCCAGCGGCCTCTCGCTGTAGCAGCGGGTCCGCCCAGCCCGTCGACGACACGCGCCGCAACACCCTCTCTCGACTCCCTACGCCACCAATCGATCGCCGCGTTCTTGTCGGCGTCGCCGGAGCCCCATGCCCCGATACGTGCTCTTCGTCAGCGCGCCGCTCGCGCTCGTCACCAACCCCCACGCGATCAACGCGAATCCTGCGCGGTTCGCCGGTCGCAAGCTCCGCGACGTCCCCCCGGCGGCCAAGAAGCTTCCCGAAGACGAGCACCCCGACCTCATCGACTTCTACGAGGTCCTCCCCGGGGGCGAGGTGCTGATCGACGATCCGCACCTGCAAGACGCGGCCAAGGCCGGCGACGGGAAGATCCTCTGCACGATCACCGCGAAGACTCGCGCCGAGGCCGACAAGCTCTTCGAGGCCGACGCGGCGAAGCGGGCCAGTGCCGTGAAGCCCGACGAGGCTCCCGCGTCGCCCAAGCCTTCCAAGCCCCCCATCGCGGCCTCGGCTGCTCCCATCGAGGTGAAGTAACATGACCCAGTTAACCGGGGTATCGGCGAACGACCCCACGCCGGGCCTTCGTCGCGAGATGATCTTCAACGCGGGCGCCTCGCTCGGCACGGGCAGTTCCCGTGTGATCATGCTCTACGGCAACAAGACCTCTGCCGGGAGCGAGACCGCCGAGACGGTCGGCCAGCCGATCCAGTCGGACCAGGACTTCATCGATCGCTTCGGCGGCCGGTCCGAGCTCTACCAGGACTGGCGCGCCCTCATCGCGGCAAACCGCACGTCTCGTGTCTACGCAATCGCCGTCACTGAGGCGTCGGGCGGCACGGCGGCGACCTGCACGTTCACGCTCGCCACGGCCGCCACCGGCTCGACCACGGTCGATGTCACCTGGGGTAGTTTGACCTGCAACTACTCGGTCGTCGCTGGCGACTCGGTCACCACGCAAGCCCTCGCGCTCGTGGCCGCCATCAACAGCGCTGATCAGGGCACGTGGCCCTTCACCGCTGCGGCAGTCGCTGGCGTCGTGACGCTCACGGTGGCCAACGTCGGCGACCGGGGCAACCTCACCCTCAACGCGGTTCGTGTCACCTACCGCCAAAGCGTGGCGACCACCGTCACGAAGTCCGCGGTCACCAACGGGACCGGCACCGACGACTTCACGCTCGCCTACGCAGCTGTCGACAAGGCGGGCGTCTACTACTACCAGGCGTCGCCCAAGCACGAGATCGTCGCCGTCTCCGCAACGGACAACGGGATCGGCGAGCATTGCGCGAACATCGCGACGCAGGCCCTTCCGGTCGGCGGCAAGGCGCAGTGCGCGATCTTCGGCATGACTGGCACGCAGAGCCAGGGGCAGGCCGTCACCACCTCGTCGGCGGTCAATGCCGTCCGCGCCCGGTTCTTCTGGGCGGAGAGCAACGATTGGACGCCTGGGATGATCGCCGCGCACATGGCCGGTGTCCTCCAGCTCGGCCACGAGAAGCATCCCGGGTACAACTTCACCGGCTACGCGAACGACGCGGCGACGCCGTTCACCGTCCCGTCGCCGTTCAACCGGAGCTTCATTCCGACGGCCACGGCGATCATCTCGGCGCTCAACGCGGGCATGAGTCCGATCACGTTCAACGAGCTCGGAGCCCCGCGCCTCGTTCGCGAGATCACGAGCAAGAGCCTCGTTCCCGGGACGACGGTCAACGACTACCGCTGTCGCGAGGGCAACGTCACCAGCGCGATCGACTTCGCGTGGGACAACGTGATCGCTCCCGCCTACGGCGCGCTCAAGCTCCAAGGCGTCGCTGCGGATCCGGTCGTCGGCGCAGTCCCCGTCGCCAACACGATGTACCCGAACACCGCTCGTTCGCTGGTCATCGACGCGATCAACGACCTGACGAGCACTCAGCCGCTCGGCATCTACAACGGACCGATCCTCAACAGCGAGAAGACCGCGAAGATGATCGCCTCGATCGTCGCGATCAAGATCACGCAGGGGATCAACGTCACCGCGGATCTCGAAGCCGCGGAGCACAACAACAAGGGTCAATTCGTGATCCGCGAAACCAGCGCCCCGCAGTGACGGAGTAAACGACCATGGCAATCCTGTATGATCAGATCTACGTCCAGGCTGACGGGAACCTCCTCGTCGAATTGACCGAGATCGAGATGAGTCTCGACGGCGACGATCAAGACGTCTTCACGATCGCCAAGGGCTGGTCGGGGCAGACGCCGAGTCCCAAGAAGGTCATGGCGACGCTGACGAACGTGGTCCCCGCGCTCGGCCAGGAGGTCGACGCCTTCGAGAAATCGCTGACGTCGAAGAAGGTCAAGATGCGCTTCCAGTTCGGCGGCAACGGCAAGGCGCTCTCCAGCGAGGGATTCCTTCGCAAGCCGAAGCTCTCTGCCGGCGTCGCCAAGTCCGTCACGCAGACCTTCGAGTTCCACGGCGGGCCCGGGACGTGGAAGTAGTGCGTCGCGGGGCCTCACCGCTCCGCTGATGCATCTTCGCGACCCCATCGCACCATGGCCGCGCCGCCCAAGGACATCACCCCGGCGCGGCTCTTCCGCCTGCTCTGCGGGGCGCCCCGACCACGTCTCCCGCTTAGCCTTCGACTCGATGTCGATCCCGACTGCCAGCTCTACGTGTGCGGGCTGCGGGGTCACGAGGAGTCGGCGGCGGTCGACGCGGCAGAAGGTATTGAACCCGAGGAGTCGAGGATCTCGCGCATCCTCTCCGAGCTGATCGTGATGTCGCTCCACACCGACGACGGCCCGGTCTTTCGCTCGGTCGACGACATGGGCGGGCTAGAGCTCCCCGAGTTCGGTGCGCTCGTCGTTGAGGTGAGCGCGCGCCTCTCCGTGGTCTCCCCGTTCTTCGCCCGCCGCAGCGAAGACGAAGCGACCCAATGGGACAACGTGCTTGAGCAGGGCGCGCGTCACCCAAGCAACGTGAACGACATGGTGCTCATGGCCCAAGCCGTGGAGCATGGTTATGGTCGGCTGACGCCGCGCCCCGATATCTACTGGGGCATACCCCTCTGTCAGCTCACCGACGGGCAACTGATGGCCTACCGCGCCGCTCGCACCGTCTACGGAAAGCTCACGCAACATGGCTAAGTCACCGCGCGATCCCAACACGCTCTCCAGCTTCGCTCTCGCCCTCAAGGCGCGGAACGAGAACCGCCCCGTCGAGTTCTTCGACGTCAGCGGGCTCTTCGGCCCCGGCGACGTGCCAATCCCCAAGATCGGGATTCGCATTCCCACGAAGGCCGAGCAGGACCGGGCGATCGCCAACGCGCATAAGTACGTTCACGAGGTGTCGCTCCAGGCGCACCCGGCGAGCGATGCGGTAAAGAACGATCGCGATGTCGTCTCCGACGCCAAAGCGGCCGCGGTGATCTTCGAGTTCTGCCGGGTTCGCGAGGATCGCACCCCCGACAAAGATGACCCGGCCACCTACGCGGAATGGGCGGCATTCCCCTCGCCGCGCTGGGCCTGCGAGCACCTCACCACCGAGCAGATCGCCGTCATCCTCAACCTCGCCAACGAGTACCGCGCCAAGCAGGCGCCGAGCCCGATCGGTCTCGACGACGACACCGTCGAGGACTACATCGCCGTCTGCATCACGCAGAACAACCCCGAGTACCTGCTCGTCGCCCTCAACCGCGAGTACCTCGTCCAGCTACTGATCCTCGTCTCCGCCAAGCTCGGCGCCGCTCGCAACGAGGTGAAACTTCTCGCCGACGAGAACGCGATGCTCAAGCTTCGCCTCGGCATCGACGAGAACATCGTCCTCACGGACGGCGACTGGACGGCCGCGGGCATTCGCTACACGCCCCCGGGCGCCACTGCGGACCTCGGCCAGCGCTACCTCATTGCCTGCCGTGACCCGGACGGCGCGTTCCACTACGGGCCTCGGCTGGGCACCTTCCTCGGCGTCCTCGACCACGCTCCGACGCGTCCCGAGATCCAGGCCTTCCTCAGCGCTTGCCAGGCTGGCGACATCGGAGCCGAGGCGCTCGGCTCGATCGAGGCGGCACCCCTCGACGAGGCCAGCGCGCCTGTCGGTGTAGCGCCGGCCACCGCTCAGCCCATCGCCTGATCCTTCCCCCACAGCGAGGCTCCCATGCCCATCGACGTTGACCTGTCAGACCTGAAGGCGATGACGAGGGCCGCGGTGCGCCAGCTTCGCGACGTGGGGCTCGTGATGAAGAAAACGCTCGACAAGGCCACGTCCGTCGAGCGGCGCACGCACGAGTACCACAACATCACTGGCAATCTTCAGGGCTCCACCTTCGCTCTCGGCCCGTTCGGCTCGGGCGACAACGTCAGTGTCGAGGCGGGCGCTCGCATGGACTACGCGAGCAACGTCGAGGCGCGCGGGCGCTCGAACATCTCTGCCATACTCGACCAAGCTGCGGTTGAACTGGACTACCGCTTCGACAGCGACGCGATGAAGATCGGCGGGATGTAAGCCGTGGCCGACATTCGCTACGCGTTCGTCAGCACGGGCGCCGAGTCGGTCGCGGGACAGTTCCTCTCGATCGAGCAAGCTGCCAAGCGATCGAAGAAGGCTGCCGAGGAGTCGGCAACATCCGTTACCAGCGCCTCACGCACGGCCGCGCAGGGCGGAGGTGGCGGCTCGTCGGCGCGACGTGGTGCGAGCGCGCAAGAGAAGCTCGGTCTCCGTGTCGCCGCATCCCAAGAGCGCGCCGAGAAGCGATCGGCGGACGCCAAGATCCGCGAGGGCAACCGCGCTACGGTCGAGCAGGACCGCGCCGCAAAGCGATCTGCCGACGCCCAAGCTCGCGAGAGCAAGCGCGTCGCCGCCGAGCAGGGCAAGAGCGCCGCCTACGTCGCCAAGATCCGCGACAAGCACTTCACCGACGAGCAGAAGAGCGGCGAGCGCGCGGCGAAGCGAACGGCCGACGCACAAGCTCGCGAGTCGAAGCGATCGGCCGCAGAGCAGACGAAGAGCGCGGCCTACGTCGCGCGGGTTCGCGACCGTCATTTTGAGGCTGAACAGAAGGCGACAGATCGCGCAGAGGCGAACGTCGCTGGCAAAGCTGCCAGGGCCAATGAGCGCAAGAGCGATGGCCGCTGGGCAGACGCAGGCGGCATCGCCAAAGGCATCGGCGGCGCGGCTCTCGGAGCTGGCGCAGCATCGCTCGGCATCGTCGGCCAGGCGGCGCGGGAAGCGATCTCGCTCCGCGACTCGGCCAACCGGATCGCGATCAGCGCTCGCGGCGCGGGCGAGAAGGGCGTCGATCCCGGCGTCCTCGCTCGAGAGTTTCAGCAAGCCGCCCTCGCATCTCCCGGCGTCAAGGCTACCGACGTCGCCGAGGGCACCGCTTCGTTCGTCGCGAAGACGGGTGACCTTGCGGCCGCTCGGCGCTTTCAATCGACGTTCGCCACGACGGCCAGCGCGACCAGCTCGAGCGTCCAGGATATCGCCGGTGCGGCCAGTGACATCTTCCAGAAGTTCGACATTACCAGTGTCGACGACATGCGGACGGCGCTCGCCGCGCTCACCTTCCAAGGGAAGAACGGCGCGTTTGAGCTAAAAGATGCCGCGTCGCAATTCGCGAAGATGTCGTCGGCCGCGTCGCGCTTCGGCCTATCCAAAGGGCCCGAAGGCCTCAAGACGCTCGGCGGGCTGACGCAGATCGCACGCTCGGCGAC
>JAYTLP010000296.1:0-14588 GCA_043729375.1 Myxococcales bacterium | reverse complement strand
GTTCGTCGACGTGTCGATGCGCGAATTCGAGCGCGTGTACCGGCGACTCGGCGTGAGCTTCGACGTGGTGCTCGGGGAGAGCTTCTACAACGATCGCCTCGAGCCGACACTGAAGATGCTCGTCGAACGGGGAATCGCGGAGGAGAGCCGCGGCGCGTTCATCGTGAGCTTCGACAAGGCGCGTGATGGCGCCGAGCTACCCCCGTTTCTCGTGCGCAAGGCCGACGGCGGATTTCTCTACGGTACCACCGACGTCGCGGGCCTCCTCTACCGTATGGAGACCTGGCGTCCTTCGCGCATCATCATCCTCACCGACGAGCGCCAGCAGCTCCACTTCAAGCAGCTCTTCGCCACCGCGCGCCGGCTCGGCATCGACTGCTCGCTCGAGCACGTGTGGTTCGGCCTCATGCGCCTCGCCGAGGGCACGATCTCCACACGCGACGGAAACGTCATCGGGCTCGAGGCCATGCTCGACGAGGCCGAGAAGCGTGCGCGCGTCGCCGCTGCCGAGCACAACCCCGAGCTCACGCCCGACGAGCTCGACGAGGTCGCGCGCGTGGTTGGCATCGGGGCCGTGAAGTACAACGATCTCTCGCGCGATCGGCAGACGTCCTTCACGTTCACGTGGGACAAGGCTCTGTCGCTCACCGGCAACACGGCCCCCTACCTGCAGTACGCGTACGCGCGCATGCAGTCGCTCCTGCGCAAGGCGGAGTCGGAGCACGGCGCACGTCCCGGGTCGCTCGACGAGGTGACGCTGAGTGCGGCCGAGCGGCGCCTGCTCGTCGAGCTGCACTTCTACGACCAGGTCGTCGAGGAGGTGGGGCGCACCGCGCGGCCGCACGTCCTGTCCGACTACCTGTTCGGCGTCGCGAGCGCCTTCTCGACTTTCTACGCGGACACGCCCGTCTTGAAGGCCGAGCCGAGGGAGCGCGCAGCTCGGCTGGCGCTCTGCGATCTGACGGCGCGCACGCTGCGGCACGGCCTCAATCTGCTCGGCATCCAGACCCTCGACCGCATGTGATGCGGCTGGCGCTCGTTGCTGTGTTGTTGTCCGGCTGCTTCTCGCGTGCGGAGCTGGCCTGTCGTGATTGCGCGATCGTGCGCGTCGAGCAGCCTGCGCCACCGCCCGTGCCAGAGGGTCGACGCGCGGTGGTCGTGCTGCTGCACGGTGCATTCGGCTTCGGGAGCGAGTGGAACCCTATCCGTCGCGCGCTCGCCGAGCGGCCCGAGCTGGCATGGTGGGTGTTCTCGTGGCCGGGCCCGTTCGGCGGCGACGTGCCCGCGCGCGCCGATGCGTTCCGGGTCGCGCTGCAGGCCACCGTGTCGTCGCTGCCGTCGACGGCTCGCGACGTGCTCGTGCTCGCGCACTCGGCTGGCGGCGGTGTCGCGGACTACGCCGCACGGCGGCTCGTGGTCCCGGACGGTGTGACGGTCCACGTCGCCCTCCTCGACTCCGCCCGCATCAGCGACGCCAACTACCACGCGACGCAGGTGATCGACACGCCGCTCGGTATCTCGCTCGACACGAGGCAGGACCCGACGCCCCCGGTGCCACGCGGCGTCGTCATCGACGACTTCCGCGCAGGCACCGCACCGTTGCATGGCACCGGCGAGCGCACGTTCCCGCCCGAGATAGGTGTGCTGCCTCCGCTGGGCGAGCACGTGCACTGGCTCGGCAAGGTGACTCACGGTGGCGCGGTCGCAAAGGCGGGCATGCCGCTCGTCGACGCGTTGCCGCGCTAGGTGCTTGCTCTCACGACCCTGCACATCGTTCGAGACCTCGCTCGCGCAGCGACGGCACCAGGCGAGCGCTTCTCGGGTAATGAACCGCCAGGACGCCAGGCGGAGTAAATCCTGGTCGAGAAGCGATACGCATCATCTTTGGCGTCCCGCCGTCCTCGTCGTCCTGGTGGCCGATGACGAGAAGAGGGCGTCAGGAGCCCGTCCTCGTGGAGACTCCTCGATTACTTCTGGTGCGCAAGCGCCCCCTGGGCGGCCTCGAGCCCGAGCTCCTGGTCCAGCTCGGTGCGGAGCGTCTCGATCTGCTGCCGGGCCTCGCTCTTCAGTGCCTCGAGGTCCGCCATCGTCCGTCCCTCGGTGGAGATGGGCCGGCCGCAGCGAACGAGCGCGCGTGACCGACCGAAGCGCCACGCGTGCTTCGGCAATGCGGCCCGCGTGCCGCGCAGCGCGAGCGGGAAGAGGTCGGCCTGCGCCTCGATGGCGAGCCGGAACGCGCCGTCCTTGAAGTTGCCGAGCGAGCCATCGGCAGTGCGCGTGCCCTCGGGAAACATCATCACGGGGACATCGCGATCGAGCCAGCCGCGCATGCGCGCCATCGCGTGGCCGACGGAGTCCTTCTGGCCGCGCTTGATGGGGACGTCGCCGACGAGCCACATGCACCAGCCGAGCGCGGGGACCTTGAAGATCACCTCCTTGCTCAGCCACTTCATCTCCCACGGCAGGTGAGACACGAGGAACGGATCGGCCTGCGACTCGTGGTTCGAGACGAACACCGTCTTGCGCTTCCGCGGCCGGCACACCTCGCCCGAGATGCCGAATGACCAGTACGGGTGCAGCCAGCCGAGCGCGACGCCACACAGGCGAAACGTGCGTCCAGCGGCGAGCCGCCGCCAGTCGAACGGGAACGTGACTACGAACACCAGCGTCGTCACGATGAAGCTGACGAAGATCCCGGTGACGAGCGCCACCCAGGCCCAGACCGATGCCAGGTCGCGAAGAATCCTCACTCTGCATCCTCCTCGTCGGTGGCCTTGCCGCCCTGCCCGCGCTCGATCGTCCTGTACAGCGTGCGACGATCGATGCCGAGGATCTCGGCAGCGCGCTTCTTGTTGCCACCGGTCTCGCGCAGGATGAGCTCCATGTAACGACGCTCGAGCTCGGCGAGCTGCGGCCGATCGTCGATGAGGTTGGGCGGCGGGGCGAGCGGCGACGAGCCGTGTGCAATCTCGGGTGGCAGATCAGACGGCAGGAGCACGCCCTCCTTCGACAGCGCGAGCGAGCGCTCGATGGCGTTCTCGAGCTCCCGGACGTTCCCTGGCCACGCGTAGCGCTCGAGCGCGTCGATAGCCTCGGGCGCGACGCCGAGGAGCTCCCGCTTCTCGCGCGCGGCGTACTTCGCGAGGAAGTGCTGCGCGAGGATGCGCACGTCGGAGCGGCGCTCGCGCAGGGGCGGCAGCCGGACCGTGACGACGTTGAGACGGAAGTAGAGGTCCTCGCGGAAGCGCCCCGCACGGACCTCGTCTTCGAGGTCGCGGTTGGTGGCGGCGACGACGCGCGCGTCGACCTTCACGGACTCGCCGCCGCCGACCCGGCGAATCTCGCCTTCCTGGAGGACGCGCAGGAGCTGCGCCTGCATCTTCCCGCCCACGTCGCCAATCTCGTCGAGGAACAGCGTTCCGCCCGTCGCTTCCTCGAAGAGACCCCGCTTCTTCTCGGTGGCTCCGGTGAAGGCGCCCTTCTGGTGGCCGAACAGCTCGCTCTCCAGCAGCGACTCCGTCAGCGCTGTGCAGTTGACGGCGACGAAGGGTCCATTGCGCCGCGGCGAGTTGGAGTGGAGCGCGCGCGCAACCAGCTCCTTGCCGGTGCCCGACTCGCCGATGACCAGCACCGTCGACTGGGTGACCGCGACGCGCGCGACCAGCTTGTAGACCTCGAGCATTGCGGGCGACCGACCCACGATCTCGTCGAGCCGCGTGCGAGCGATTGTGTTCCCGCCCTTGGCGCGCTCGGCGTCGGCGAGGCGGCTGCGCTCGAGCGCGCGTCGCACGGTGGTGCGGAGCTCCTCCACGTCGAAGGGCTTCGAGACGTAGTCATGCGCGCCACGCTGGATCGCGGCCATCGCGCCCGTGACGTCCCCGAACGCGGTGATGAGCACGACGGGCGTGTCCGAGGCCTTCTTTCGAAAGGCGTCGAGCACGTCCATACCCGAGGCGCCGTCGCCGAGCTGGACGTCGCTGATCACGAGGTCGTACTCGTCGGGGATGGCACGCTCGATGGCGGCGTCGCCCGTGCCCACCGCATCGACGGCGAGGCCTTCCGCACGCATGATCTCCTCGAGCAGCTCGCGCGCGACGCGGTCGTCTTCGCAGATGAGAACCTTGGCCATACGGACCTGCGAATATGTACCCCGGCGCATGCACCGGGGCGTCTCCCGCGTGTCACAACTCTGTCACGACGGGACGGAGTCAGCTTCGCGCGATCAGCCGAGCTTGCGCCGTTCGCCCGTGCGCTCGACGAGGTTCCACTCGCCCGAGAGCGGCTGCGGGGCGAGCGGCTGGAGCGGCAGCTGTACCGAGAACCGCGAGCCCCGACCCGGCTCGCTCTCGACGGTGATGTGGCCTCCGAGCGCGATGGCGAGCTCGCGACAGATGGCGAGGCCGAGGCCGGTGCCCTTGCCGCGGCCCTTGGTCGTGTAGAAGGGTTCGAAGATCCGTGCGACGTCGTCGGCGGAGATGCCGTGGCCGTTATCGCTGACGTCGAGGCGGAGCTCGGTGCCGATGGCACTGGCGCGGATCGCGACGGTACCGCCGCCCTCCTGGTGCGACTGCACCACGGCGTCGGCGGCGTTCGACAGGAGGTTGATGAGGATCTGACGCAGCAGCCCCGGGTCGGATACGAGGGTGCGCGCATCATCGTCGACGGCGGTGCTGAAGTGTGCCGCCTGCCGCCCACCCGCGCCGACGACGATCCCGAGAGCGTCACTGATGACCTGCTGCACGTCGACGGTCTCGTGCTCCGGCGCGACGCGACGCGTGGAGTCGAGGTAGTCGCGCACGATGTCGGAGATGCGCACCAGCTCCTTGACCGCGACGCCGAGGCGCTCCTTCTGCGCGGCGGGAAGATCGCGGCTCAGCATCGCGAGCTGCAGGTGGCCCGACACCGAGCCCAGCGGCGTACCGATCTCGTGCGCGAGCTGCGCGGCGAGCTGCCCGAGCGCGGCGAGACGCTCCTTGTCGCCGAGCTCACGGCGCGTGTCGAAGAGCAGCCGGTTGAGGCGCGCGAGCACCACGTTCTTGCTCGCGAGGTCCTCGGTGGCGCTCTCGACCTCGTCGGCAAGGCGACGGTTGAAGGCGCGGATCTCGCGGTCGGCCTCTTCGAGCCGGCCGATCATCTCGTTGAAGCCGTGCTGCAGCCCGCCGATCTCGTCCTTGCGGCGCGGCGCGACGCGCGGCGTCAGGTCGCCGGACTCGACTCGCTTCATTGCCTCACCGAGTTCGTTGACGGGCCGCGACACGACGCCGTCGACGATGAACAAGGTGAGCAGCACCAGCAGCACGACGGCCGCCGCAGTGACCCGGATCGACGACAGCTTCTCATCCCGCAGCAGCTGCTCGATGGGCGCTCGCGTGACCGCGATGGTCAGGTCGCCGTGCCGCGCGCCTTCGGAGTCGACCGGCAGGTGCACCTCGTAGACCGGCGTCTGACCGCGCTCGCCCGTGCGCACCGTGCGGCCCTGCGGAGGGCTCGGCAGCGGCACCGCCGGCCTGGGCCAGCGCGCGGGATCGACGCTGCCCGAGCTGCGCAGGAGCGCCTCGACCACGCGGAGCCCGGGCCGGCGCGTCCCCTGACCATGGTCGAACAGCGCCCGGCGCACGTCCTCGCGCCGCTGGCGATCGGTGCGCGTGCGGACCTGCTGCGCGCGCGGGTGTCGCGCAATGACCGCCTCGTCCATGTCCGGCTGGATGGAGAAGGTCTTTGCCACCTCCTCGTCGGAGTCGGGCGTCCACTCGAGGTCGGAGACGACCGGATGCCGCGCCGAGAGCTTCTGCAGGAGGTCGGCGACGTCGTCGTCGGTGTCGGTGTCCGGCAAGCGCTTTCCGAGCTCGGCCGCGATGGCCTCCGCGGTGGACTGCGCCGTCTCCTTGAGCTGGGATTCAAGGCGCACCCGCGTCCAGCGCAGCCGCAGCATCGTGGACACTCCGGTTGTCACCACCAGGGCGGCGGACAGGAGGAGGATCAGCTTGGTGCGGACCTTCATACCGTCGCTGCGAGCCTAGCACCACTTGCCAGGGTTTCATCCGATGGTTACCGGAACAAGAGGATATCGAAGGATGCAACGCCCGGCCCGGTTGGAATGTCCTACCCGGGGCGTGCGTTTCACTCTTTGGACACAGGAGACAAGGTGATGAGCAAGAAGACGATGCTGGGTAGCGTGGGTCTCATGATCGTCGGCGCCGGCGCCGCGGTCGCGGTGAGCCATGTGAAGGTGGGCTGGACCCGGAGCGATGCAGCTCCGATGACGCAGGTGGCGGCAGACGTGAAGCCCGCGCTACCGCCGCCCTCCGTGACGCAGGTCTCCGCCGCGCGCTCGCTCGGGCGCACCTTCGCGCAGGTCGCGGCCCAGCTCAGCCCGTCGGTCGTGCGAGTCAGCGTGGCGAAGACTGCCAAGCAGCAGCAGGTGCCGGACCAGCTCCGCTACTTCTTCGGCAATCCGGAGGGTGGCGGCAGCATGGGCCGTGGTCAGAAGGAGCGCGGCCTCGGCTCGGGCTTCGTCATCGACAAGGCCGGCTACATTGTGACCAACAACCACGTGGTCGAGGGCGCCGACGAGGTGAAGGTCACGTTCGTCGACGGCAAGACCGTTCCGGCCAAGGTGGTCGGCACCGATCCGAAGGCAGACCTCGCGGTCATCAAGGTCGACGGCTCGCCAGTCGCTGCCGCGAAGTTCGGCGACTCCGACGCCATGCAGGTCGGCGAGTGGACCATCGCCATCGGCAACCCCGAGGGGCTCGACCACACGGTCACCGTCGGCGTGCTGTCGGCCAAGGGTCGCGGCGGCTTCGGCATGACGCAGTACGAGGATTTCCTCCAGACCGACGCCGCAATCAACCCCGGCAACTCGGGCGGTCCCCTCATCGACCTCGACGGCAACGTCATCGGCATCAACACCATGATCCGCGGCGTGGGCACGAGCCTCAACTTCGCGATCCCATCCTCGATGGCCAGGCCCATCGTCGAGCAGCTCATCAAGACGGGGAAGGTCCGCCGCCCGTACATCGGCATCAAGATGCAGGACGTCACGCCCGAGATGAGCCGCACGTTCGGCGCCAACGCCCCCGAGAAAGGCGTCATCGTGGGTGAGGTGCTCACCGGATCGCCGGCGGACAAGGCAGGCGTGAAGGCGGGCGACGTCATCATCCGCATCGACGGCAAGCAGATCGACAGCTCGCGCAACATGCAGAACACCATCGTCGGCAAGAGCATCGGCCAGAAGGTCGAGCTCGCGGTCTGGCGCGACGGACGCGAGCAGAAGCTCGTCAGCACCACGGCAGAAATGCCCGGCGAGACGGCGCCGGCGACCGAAGCCGCGTCGATGCCGGTCGAGCAGCACGGCAAGATCGGGCTCGGATTGCAGAACCTCACGCCGCAGATCGCAAACGAGCTGAACCTGCCGCGCGGGCTGCGTGGTGCCGTCATCGGCCAGGTGCGGTCCGGCAGCCCCGCCGAGGAGGCCGGCCTGCAGCGCGGCGACGTCATCACCGAGGTCGATCGCCACGCGGTGAGCACCGCCGACGAGGCAATGCGCGCGCTCGGCCAGCAGAACCCGAACGGCCACCTGCTCCGTGTCCAGCGCGGAGACCAGTCGCAGTACGTGGTCGTCGGCCCGTGACGCGCTTCGTCCGGCTCGTGCGAGGCTCAGGCCATGCACGGGCCGGGTGACACCCTCTACGACAAGCTCTTTTACGACCTCCTCGCGGGGGCGCCGCAGCCGCTCGTGCAGTCGGGTGACGCCGAGCACCGCGTGCTGCTCTTCCCGAACGGCCAGCGCACCGCGCTCTTTCGCTACAGCGACGACCCCGACCTCTTCTCCCGCATCGCCGCCGTGATGAAGTCGGTGCCGGAGGTCGTGCTCGTCGGTGGGCCGCCCGGGGCCGCGAGCCGGCTGAAGAGCGTGAAGCCGTTCTTCAGCCGGGTGGCCGTGTCCACCATCCACCTTCCGGACAGCTGTCCGCCCGTCTACACGAACAAGCCGACCCTCGGCACGAGCACGCCGGCAACGCGCGTTGTCGCGAGAGGCATCGTGGGCGCGCCGAACGCCGAGGGCTGGTCCGCACTCATGACCACGGCCGCGGCGCAGCATCAGGTCCTGCAGGTCGAGTCGACGCGCTTCGCCGAGGTGCTGACGTCGCGGCGTCCCGTCGGAACCTACACGCTGCTCGCGGTCATCGCGGTGATGTTCGCGATCGAGCTCGCGCTTGGCGGCCCGGAGCGTAACACCGTGCTCGTGCGGCTCGGCGCGCTGATCCCGCGCCTCGTCGCGCAGGAGCCGTGGCGGTTGTTCACCTCCGCCTTCTTGCACATCGGCTGGATGCACGTGCTGCTCAACTCGTACGTGCTCGTAGTCATCGGTGGCTTTCTCGAGCGGGTGATCGGCACGTGGCGCTTCCTCGTGATCTTCTGGCTCTCGGTGCTCGGTGGCAGCCTGGTGAGCCTCGCGGTCAGCCCCGCGGAGCTGACGGCCGGCGCCTCGGGTGGCGTCATCGGGCTGCTCGCCGCGCAGGGCCTGCTCGCGTTCCGTCCGCATGGCCTGCTGCCGAAGACGCTCATCCCCGGCGCGAAGCGTGCGGCGCTCATCAACCTTGCCATCAACGCCTTCAACTCGCTACGCCCGGGCGTCTCGCTCACGGCGCACCTGGGTGGCGCGATCGTCGGCGCCGGGCTCGTGTTCACGCCGTGGCTGGTGGCGGGACTGCCCAAGCTCGGGGACGAGCACGCATCGACGGCGCGCATCGACCCACCGTGGATCCGTCCCACAGCGCTGCTCGGCATCGTTGCGATGGCGGTGTCGCTCGCCTTCGGCCTCGCGGGCGGCTTGTCACTGCTCGGGCCGCAGAAGCTCGTCGCGAAGCCCATCGGAGCACACACGATCACCCTGCCTGCCGGAATCACGTCGACGCCGCCGGTCACCACCGACCGGCCGTACGGCAAGACCACCAAGCAGGAGCTTGGTGACCTGCAGCGCGATCCCGTCGCGTACATCGTCGTTTTCACGGACCTGGCCACGCCGCTTTTGCCCGATGCGCTGGCAGCCGAGTGGGCCAGCGTGAAGACGGGGATCCAGAACACGGAGGCGACCTTCACCGCGGACGGCGCGCTGCGCGAGTCCAAGGCCGGCGGGCGCGACATCGCGGTGACGCGCTTCACGCGCAACGATCACGCGCTCGACAAGGAGACGGCCGCGTACGTGACGGCGACCGGGCTCGTGCTCGTGAGCAGCTACTACTTCAACGGTGAGCCCTCGGGTCCAGGCAGCGCCGAGCGTGCGCTGGCCTCGTTCGACGCGAAGTAAATGTGCTAGCGTCGCTGTCCCACCGAGGAGATTCGCATGAAGGAACTCAAGGACACCAAGACCCACACGAACCTCAAGGAAGCATTCGCTGGCGAGTCGCAGGCCAACCGCCGCTATCTCTACTTCGCCAAGCAGGCGGACGTGGAAGGTCAGACGGACATCGCGGGCCTGTTCCGCGACACCGCCGAGGGCGAGACCGGCCACGCGCACGGCCACCTCGAGTTCCTCAAGCGAGTCGGCGACCCGGCGTCGGGCCTGCCCATCGGCGACACGCACAAGAACCTCGCGGCGTCGGTCGCGGGCGAGACCTACGAGTACACGAAGATGTATCCTGGCTTCGCGAAGACCGCCCGCGACGAGGGCTTCGAGGAGATAGCCGAGTGGTTCGAGACGCTCGCGCGCGCCGAGAAGTCGCATGCCGGCCGCTTTCAGAAGGGCCTCGACGGCCTCGACAAGTAGCTCGTCCAGCACTAGAAAAGGGGGGGAGAGGCCACGCCTTTCCCCCCCTCTTTTTTTGCCCGCGGCATCACAGGTGAGCCATGAACAAGATCGTCCCCTCCGACATCCGCGGCCCGAAGCTCTACGCCGGCTTCCGCGACGATTTGCGCAAGCGCGTCATCGAGCTCAAGCGGAAGCGGCGCGTTTCCGTGGGGCCGCTCGTCACGCTCGTATTCGAGAACCGCACCACGGTCATCTGTCAGATCGAGGAGATGTGCCGCGCGGAGGCCCTCCAGACGCCGGAGAAGATCGCGGAAGAAGTGGGCGTCTACAACGAGCTCATCCCCGACGCCGGTGAAGTCTCCGCCACCCTGTTCGTCGAGCTCACGGATCAGGCCACGCTCGAGAAGTCGCTGAACAGCCTCGTCGGGCTGCAGGACCACGTGGCGCTCCGCGTCGGCACCTCCACGGTGCGCGCCACGTTCGACCCCGACCAGTTCAGGGCGGATCGCCTCGCGGCCGTGCAGTACCTGCGCTTCTCGTTCCCGTCCGATGCGCAGCAGGCGCTCACGAGCGGCGAGTCGCTCGCTCTCCGGATCGATCACCCGAGCTACACGCACTCGACGCAGCTCTCCAGCGACACGCGCGCCGAGCTCGTCGCCGACCTCGGGCTGAGGGTCTGACGTGGTCGACGGGCTGAAGGTCGTCGTAACCGGTGCCAGCCGCGGGATCGGGCGGGCCATCGCAATCGCGTATGCCGAGCACGGCGCGCACCTCGCGCTGTGCGGCATCGACGTGCTCGCGCTCGAGGAGACATCGCGCATGTGCAAGCAGAAGGGTGCCGCATCGACGCTCGCGCATCGGTGCGACGTCTCGCGCCACGACGATGTGCGCGCGTTCGCCGAACACCTGCACGCGGAGCTCGGCGGCGTCGACGTCGTGGTGCACAACGCGGGCGTCGTCGAGCGCGCGCGAATCGACGAGACCACCGAGGCCGCGTGGGATCACGTGGTCGACGTGAACCTCAAAGGTCCCTACCTGCTGACGCACGCGCTGTTGCCCAAGATGCGCGAGCGACGAAGTGGTCGGCTCGTGTTCATCGCGTCCATCTCCGCGACCCTCGGTACCCCACGACTCTCCGCCTACTGCGCGTCGAAGCACGGGGTCATCGGCTTCATGCGCGCCGCCGCAGAGGAGCTGCGAGAAGAAGGCATCTATTCGTTCGCCGTCAACCCGGGTTCGGTCGACACCGACATGCTGAAGGGCTCGGGATTCCCCCCGCAGGTCACGCCCGAGGAGATTGCCAGCGTCGTCGTCTGGCTCGGCACGGATGCGCCCGGCACGATGACCGGCTCCACCATTGATGTGTTCGGATGAGGAACGTCGACCTCGCGCACCTCCTCGTGTTCCCGATGCCTAACGCGCTGCTGTTTCCGCACGCGGTCCTTCCGCTTCACGTGTTCGAGCTGCGCTACCGCCAGCTCCTCGAGGACTGCCTCGCATCGGGCAAGATACTGGCGATCGCATGCATCGACGAGACCCGCGACCCGGGCGCGGGCGAGCCTGCGCTGCGGCCGCTCGTCGGCATCGGGACCATCGTGGCGCACGAGACACTGGAGGACGGCCGCTCCAACGTCCTCCTGCGCGGCCTCGGGCGCGCCCGCATCGTGGAGGAGCTGTCGCCACCCGCGGGCCGCCTTTATCGCGTGGTGCGCGCCGAGTGGGAGCCGGACGACGCGCTCGGCCGCGACACCGACGAGGCACTGCGCCAGACGCTCGTGGCGCTCTCGGGTCAGCTCGCCGCGCGCCTGCCCGAGGGCGGCAACACGCTGCGGGCGCTCTCCGAGTCGCAGCCGGACGCGGGTGCGCTGTCGGACCTGCTCGCCGCCGCGCTCGTCACCGAGCCGAACGAGCGGCTGCGTATGTTCGAGACGCTCGCTATCCCGACCCGGGCCGACGGCGTGGCCGAGGCGATCGGCCTCGCGCTCGCCACGCTCGTCGGCGACCGCAGCGACGCGAACTGAAGCGAGCTCCCCACCGACCGGCGTCGATGCAGCCGACCTCGTAGGGCGTGGCGCCGGCGGGGCGCTCGCCGTCCGGCTCGAAGCTCATCGTGTCGTGGGTCGAATCAGCGAGCGACGTGTCGAACCTGCCGCGCCCGAGCCTGCGGTACGTGAAGCGCCCGGGCGGTGACGAGCCCGCAGAGCTGCTTCTCCATCATGTCGCCGAAGCGACCGCGCAGCAGGATGAACCCGGCGCTGCACGCCTTCACCGCAACGGGCAAGCTGCTGTCGTGGGCCTTTCACCCTGCCCTCGGGTCCGCGGTGAACCTCGGGTCTTCGCGCAGCGAGCGATTGCTCTTCACGAAGGCGCTCCGCGCCGAGCGGTGCTGCGCCTCGTACGCGGTGCCGGCTCGCCTGTCGTGAGCCGCGCGCTGCGTCGCGAGCTCGGCATAGCGGCCGAGTCCTTTCGACAGGTCGAGGACGAACCCGTTCTGCGCGAACAGGTTCGCGTCCTGTGTCGAATCGACGCGGTACTTCACCGTCGTCTGGCCAGGCTTCACCACCGACAGACGGTCGAGGATATCGCTCGCCTCCTCGTCGCTGAGCGTCATGACGACCCCGTAGACCTGCGCGTACACCTCGGCCTCGTCGAGCATCCAGAGCGTGAGGACCACGTTGTTCTTGTCGCCCGGGAGCACCTCGACGCGCCCGCGCGCGAAGTTGCCGATTGCCTGCCGCCCGGTGAGCACGCCCCAGACAGCGCTGGCCGCGTCGAAGCGGACCGTCGGGACATCGGACTCAAGGACTCGATGTACTTCAGCTGCGCTGTTCGTGAAGTTCGGGTTCACGGTCACCGCGTCGGCGCGCGCGGGTCGTGCGCCGAGGCAGGTGACCGCAACAAAGAGAAATGCGGCGACAGCTGGGCGCATGCGGTCTTCCGGGACCGGAATGGCGCGAGCGAACGACAGTCTTGTTCGCTTACCAGGAGGTCCGGCGTTCCCGTGCCGGCTCGGCGAGCCACATTGCACATGGTTCTATTGCTCAGCGAATGACGAGCCCTGCTGCGCGGCGGCCCGTGGAGCCGGTCGGCCCGTTCTTCTTCGCCACCTCGCCTGCGACGAGCTGCGCCATGCGCCTGAATATGCCGGCGTGCTCGCTCTCGGGTGCCCCGATGACGACGGGTCGCCCGCTGTCGCCACCGTAGCGAACCTTCGCGTCGAGCGGGAGCTCGCCGAGCAGCAGGGTGCCGAGCTCGGCCGCGAGCGACTTGCCACCGCCGCGCGAGAAGATCTCGTCGTGGTGACCGCAGGCCGGGCACTTGTAGTAGCTCATGTTCTCGACCACGCCGAGGACCGGGATCTCCACCTTCTTGAACATCGAGACCGCCTTGACGACGTCGATGAGCGCGATCTCCTGCGGCGTGGTGACTATGACCGCGCCGGTGACGGGGATGAGCTGCGACAGCGAGAGCTGCGCATCACCCGTGCCGGGCGGGAGGTCGATGACGAGGTAGTCGAGGTCGCCCCACTCGACGTCCTCGATGAACTGCTGGAGGAGCTTGTGGATCATGGGGCCGCGCCACACGACGGCGCCGTCCCGCTCGACGAAGAAGCCGACGGAGATGACCTTCACGCCGTAGTGAACGGCAGGCGTTATCTGCTTGCCGGCCTTGTTGCCGGCCGGGATCTCGGGCTCGCCGAGCATCGTCGGCACCGACGGGCCGTAGATGTCGGCGTCGAGCAGGCCGACCGATGCGCCGTAGGAGCGCAGCGCGAGCGCGAGGTTGGTCGAGACTGTCGACTTGCCGACGCCGCCCTTGCCGGCAGCGACAGCGATGATGTTCTTCACGTTGGCGAGGCGGCCACCTCCGACGCTGCTGAGGCGCCGCGTGACGTCCCACGTCAGATCTATCTTGACGTCGCTGGCACCGGCGGCGGCCGCTGCCTTGCGCACGCCGCTCTCGAGCTCTGCGCGATGAGGATGCGCGGGCGTCGGGAGCTTGAGGGTGATCGTGGCCTTGTCGTTGGCGATGTCGATGTGCGTGACGTAGCCGAGCGACTGCACGTCTTTGTCGAACAGCGGATCGATGACCTTGCCGAGAGCGGCGCGGAGCCCCTCCTCGTCGAGCGTTGCCATGGTGGTGCTCCTTGCGTCAGGCCTTGTGGCCGAGCTTCGACTGCTTGACCTCGAGATACGCGCGGTTGTGCTCCTGAGACGTGCCCCAGTGCGGAACGCGACGCAGGACACCGACGCCCGCGCGCTCGAGTCCTGCCATCTTGTCGGGATTGTTGGTCATGAGCGCCACGGACCTGACGCCGAGGTCGGCGAGCATCTTGGCGGCGAGATCGTAGCTGCGCGCGTCGGCGACGAAGCCCAGCTCGAGGTTGGCATCCACGGTGTCCGCGCCTTTTGCCTGCAACGCGTAGGCGCGGATCTTGTTGCCGAGGCCGATGCCGCGCCCCTCCTGCCGCAGGTAGACGACGACACCGCGGCCGCGTGCCTGGATCGCCTCGATCGCGGTATCGAGCTGCTCGCGGCAGTCGCACTTGAGCGAATGGAGCGTCTCGCCGGTCCAGCACTCGGAGTGCACGCGGCACAGGACGTCATCGCCGGCGAGCGCTTCGAGGTCGCCAGCAATCAGCGCGACGTGCTCGTGCTCCTGCCCGGGCGGCGCGGGCTCCGGGACGTCGCGCAGGGCAGCCTCCCGGTAAACGACCACGGTGAGGCGCTGGGTGCTTTTTTGCAGATCCACCGGGATGGTGGCCTGCGAGTAACGGATGGGGCTGGGCTCTCGCAAAAGGCTAATCCTGGACGGCGTTATCCTAGGTGCATGG
>JAYTLP010000295.1:0-7049 GCA_043729375.1 Myxococcales bacterium | reverse complement strand
ACCCACGTGAGGTCGCCCCGCGTGACGGCCGTGAGGGTCCCCAGGTCTTCCCGGTGCGTCGCCGAGAAGGCAACCTGCGAACCGCCGACGTGCAGTGTCGTGCTCGCGAGCTGCGGGTTGTAGAGCGTGAGCTTCTTCTGGAGACCGAGGCGTCCCTCGAGTGCTTTCGTCACGCCCTCGATGGACGGCATCGCCGTCGACCCTTCGACGAGGTAGTCGCCGAGTGTGGGCAGCACATCGTCGAGGTCCACGTTGCCGTTGCAGACCGGCATCTTACCGTGTGCCTCGAACACCAGCGCGAGCTCCCCCGCGGTGAAGGTCCGCTCGCAGTCATCGTCGGTCGCTCGCTTGATGGCGTACTCCGCGCCGGGCACCTGCCCCTTGAGCCACAGGAGGACCGAGAAGTGCTGCAGCTCGTCGGTGCCGCTGCGCTTCTTGGCGCGTGCGAGGAACACGCGATCGGCCCCGGCCATGCGGCGATCGGACGCCCAGTCCACGCACCCGCAGGCAAAGGAAGTTTTCGCGACGAGCAGCACGAGCGCGACGAGCAAGATCTTCATGCGACCAGGATACCTCGATCAGTCGCGCAGCTTGGCCTTCAGCTCGTAGAGCAGAGCATGCGCCTCGCGCGGCGACAGCGCATCCAGGTCGACGTCCCGGAGCCTCCTCTCGACTGCGCCCGGGGGCACCAGGACGGGCCCGCGCGCTTCCACGGGCGCCTCGCCGCCGGCCTCCAGCAGCGAGAGCTGGCGCGTTGCGCTGTCGCGGCGCGCACCCGCCTCGCCCGTCTCGAGTCCGGCGAGCAGCTGGCGCGAGCGCCTGATCACGCGCTCGTCGATCCCAGCGAGCCTGGCGACCTCGATGCCATAGCTACGAGAGGCGCCGCCCTCGATGAGCTTGTGCAGGAACACGATTTCCCCGTTCCTCTCGCGGACGGCGGTCGACAGGTTGCGGGCGCGCGCCAGCGAGCCGCCGAGCGCGACGAGCTCGTGGTAGTGCGTCGCGAAGATCGCGCGACATCCGAGCCGATCGTGGAGCTCCTCGGCAACAGCCCACGCGATGGAGATACCATCGAAGGTGGACGTGCCGCGACCGATCTCGTCGAGGATGACGAAGCTGCGGCGCGTGGCATCGCGGAGGATCGTGGCGGTCTCGCGCATCTCCACCATGAACGTGGACTCGCCTCGGGCGAGGTTGTCGGACGCCCCGACGCGCGTGAAGAGGCGATCGCACAGGCCGATGCGTGCGGTACGCGCCGGCACGAACCCGCCCGCCTGCGCCAGCAGCACGATGAGCGCAGCCTGCCGCATCGCCGTGGACTTGCCCGCCATGTTGGGTCCCGTGAGGATCGCGAGCTGCGCACCGACTACGCCGTCTGCGTCGAGCGTGAGATCGTTCGGCACGAAGCGACCCTGCGCGGCGAGCCGCTCGACGACCGGATGCCTTGCGTCGGTGAGCTCGAGCACGAACGAGTCGTCCATCTGTGGCCGGCAGTAGCCGTGCACGTGCGCGACCTCGGCGAGCGAGCACAGCACGTCGAGGCGCGCGACCTCTGCCGCGAGCGTGCACACGCGCAAGCACGCATCGGCCACGCGCCGGCGGAGCTGCTCGAATGCCTCGAGCTCGAGACGCAGGCGTCGCTCCTCGGCGGACAGGAGCTTGCGCTCGAGGCGCTGTAGCTGCTCCGTGGTGTAGCGCTCGGCGTTCGCGAGCGTCTGCTTGCGTATGTAGTCGCGTGGCACCTTGCTCGCATTGGCGCGGGTGACCTCGAGGTAGTAGCCGAACACGCGGTTGTAACGGACCTTCAACGAGCCGATGCCCGAGCGCGCGCGCTCCTCTTCCTCGATGCGCGCGATCTCCTCGGTCCCGCCGTCGCGCAGGTCGATCAGCTCGTCGAGCTCGGGGTACAGGCCGCGGCGCGCGATGCCGCCGTCCTTCCAGGTCGCCGGCGGATCGTCGACGAGCGTGCGGGCGATGTCGGCGCGCACGTCGTCGCACGTGTCGGCCGCCAGCGCGAGCAGGCTCGGGTGTCCGATCGCGTCGAACTCCTCGCGCAGACGCGCTGCCAGCTCGGGCACCTTGTCGAGCCCGCGCCGCAGAGCGACCAGATCGCGCGGCGTGGCGAGACCGAGGCTGGCCCTTCCCGCGAGCCGCTCCACGTCGTAGACCTCGCCGAGCATCGTGCGAAGCTCCGAGCGCAGCGCGGCGCGCGCCACGAGCCACTCCACCGCGTCGTGACGGCGACGGATCTGCGCGAGATCCACGAGCGGCGCACCGAGCCAGCGGCGCAGCATGCGACCGCCCATCGCGGTCCGCGTCTCGTCGAGCAGCTGGACGAGCGAGCCCGCGCGCTCGCCGCGTAGCGTGCGATCGAGCTCGAGGTTGCGACGCGTCGACTCGTCGATCACCAGCTGGTCCGCGACGCGGTAGCCGACCAGCCGGTGCACCGGGATGCGCCCGACCGGCTGCGTCTCGCGCGCGTAGCGGATGACCTCGGCGGCGGCGCACAGGCACAGCGTCCCGAGGCTGCGCGCCTCCTTCATGCTGCCGGGACCCTCGCGCTCGAGGACCGGCTCGAGCAGCCCGAGCGCGCGCTCGCGGTCGACGAGCACACTCACCGGCTCGGCCAGCATGGTCAAGCTCGCACCGACGCGGCCGTCGAAGCTCTCGTGCTCGACCCCGCCGAGCAGCACCTCGCGCGGCTCGAGTCGGCAGAGCTCGTCCAGCAGCGCGGCCGGCGTGAGCTCGGTCGCCGAGAAGTCGCCGGTCGACAGGTCGACGCAGGCGAGCCCGGCCTTGCCACGCTCCACGATCACCGCGCAGAGATACGACGCGCGCGTGGGGTCGAGCGAGTCCTCGTCGACGACGGTGCCCGGCGTGATGATGCGCACTACATCGCGCCGGACGATCCCGCGCGCGAGCCGGGGATCCTCGACCTGCTCGCAGATGGCCACCTTGAAGCCGCGCTCGACGAGCCGCTGGAGGTACTGCGGAGCTGCGTGGTGCGGGACCCCGCACATCGGGATGGGGTTCTCTTTGCCCTTGTCGCGCGAGGTCAGCGTGAGATCGAGCGTGCGCGACACGGTGACCGCGTCCTCGAAGAACATCTCGTAGAAGTCACCGAGCCGGAAGAAGACGATGCAGTCCGGGTGGCGCGCCTTGACTTCGAGGTACTGCCGCATGAGCGGCGTGTCTGCGCTGTCGGGAACTGCGCCGCCCATGGCGGACCAAGTACCACGCTTGCCGCGCGATGTTCGTCAGATCTTCGCGAGGTAGGCGGCGACCTTCAGCTTCTTCTCGACGGTGCCCTTGTCGGCGAGCGCAGCGTCCTTCGTGCCGTAGTCACCGACCCGTACGCGGTACAGCACGCCCTTGCCTGGCAGGTCGCTCGACACGATGAATGCGTGGTAGCCGGCGGCCTGCACACGTCGCATGAAGTCGTCCGCGTCGCGCTTGGCCGAGAACGCCGAGAGCTGCAATGTGAAGTGGTTGGTGGCGACCGCGCCTTCCTTGTCGCTCTTCATCGCGGTCGCGTGCACCGGCTCGGACGACGTCTCCGGCAGCGTGGGCAGCTTGACCGCCGGCTTCGGCGCGACGGGCTTCGGCGAGAGCGCCACGGCCGCAGGCGCGGCAACGACCGGCGCGACCGCGGGCGTGGCCGGCGCGATCGACGCGGCCGCGGGCTTGCTCGCCTTCCGCCCGTCCCGCGTCAGCGCACGGTGGTACGTGAGATCCTCGTCCTCGAGGTCTCCGAGCTGATCGAGCTGCGCCAGCGGGTCTTCCGCCGTCGGTGTCTCGAGTGCGATCGCGCGCGCCTCGAGCCTTCGCCCGGTCATGATGCCGAGCGCGAACAACATGCACGCCACCACCGCTCCGCCGAAGAACAGGAAGAACAGCTGTCGCCCGTCGAGCGAGAGCTCAACTTTGTCTTTCCAGTGCTGAAGGTCGCGCATGGGTCAGGCCTCTCGTGCAGCGCGATCGCCACCGGCAATCGCCCTACATGTCACACATGAGACCACCGCCCAACCGACGACGCAAAAAATCTGCTCACCAGCAGCAAGGCTCGCTCTTCTGAAGGCTAACGGCGGAAATGTCGGCCGGAGTGCGCCTCGAGAAGAGCGAGCGTCGCGGTGGCGTCAGCGGACTGCGAAGGAGGGGTCGCACTGCTGGATGGAGCTGATGAGGCGGAGGAGCTGGCCGCGCAGCGAAGCGGCGCTGGTGCCCTTGCCTTCGTCGACGACGAAGACCGTCGCGCGGTCGGGGGCGACGGCGGAGGCGACGGGGTTTTCTGCGGGGGGGCTCGCGTTGATCTGCAAACGGAGGCTGAGCGGGAAGCCGCCACCGACGACACCGAAGACGAGCTTGGTGTCGTCCTCGGGGACGTAGCCGGTGGGATTCTTCGGCACGCGCAGCACGAACGAGAACACAGGCCCCTCGAAATGCAGCAGCAGATCGTCGTCGTTGGACTCGATGCGGCACGCATTGGGTGCGCCCTCGCCCTGGTACGTGAGCGCGTCGACGCCGGAGGCAACGAGCGGCTGCTGCGGGCACAGCGGCGCGTCGAGCGGAAGCCGGGGACTGCGGAGGCGCGAAAGCTCGGTCGCCTTGGCAGGCGCCTCGCACTCCTGCGTGACGGGGTCGGGCTCGAGATCGGTCAGGTAGCCACTCAGCGCGCCGCTGATCGTGTAGCTCGCGCCGGCGCGAACCTGATAGCGCTCCGGGTAGGACAGACAGTCTGCGAACAGTCCGAGGTCGTATGGCGCGCGCATGCAGCGGGCGTCGCCGATGGCCGACGTGGCGCAGACGTAGCCCGTCCCGCAGCCCGTCTCGGTGCTGGTCCCCGTGAGCGCGCATCCCCGCAAGCACTTCTTCGCGCCGTCGGTGTCCGCGAGGCAGGTGGTCGTCAGCGACTGGGTGGCTGCACCGGTGACTGCGGGCTGTACGACCACATCGACGCAATCGATGTCGGCCGCGCACACGTGGGTCTGCGACGCGTACTCGGGCTCGTAGAGCTCGGAGACCTTCAGCACGTCGGTGACGTCACCCGACGGGAGCGTCGTGGCCTGGCGCGCGCTGTCGATGCGATAGCGACGCTCTGCGCGGAGCAAGATTCCGCAGCGCTCGCGCAGGCGCTTCTCGATACGCCCGTCCTCCGAGCGGTTGCGCGGCAGGCACAGGCCCGTGGTCACCGTGGACGGCGCGCCCGGGTCCTTGATGCACTTCTGGGTGTAGAGACACTGGAGGTCCGTGTCGCATCCGACGAGCTCGAGCCTGTCGCCGGCTTTCACGCCGCGCTCGCACAACCCGGCGCCCTGGTCAACGAACGAGTTGCGTGGGCACGACGCATCGCCGGTCCCGCACATGCGGCCGTACGCGCGCAGGGTCCCGGGGACAGGCCCCTCCCAGTTGAGTGTCCAGTTCTCGTTGTGCGCGATCAGCGGATCCGGGAACTCGAGGAACGTGGCGTACGTCGGCGCGTCGGGCGGCTGGAAGCCGAAGAGCCCACGCTGCACGGAGTCCAGCGTCGGCAAGCGAAACCCATTGCCCTCGACGCCGGGAGAGCCCTGCACGGTGATGGTCAGCGGCACCGTGGTGTCCTGGAGACGCGGCGTGCCGAGCTGGTCCTGCGCATCGTTCGGCTGCAGAAAGCGCCGGGAGCCGAGCCGCAGGTGGTGCGAGAGGCGCTCGAGATCCGTCGGGAACGGGTTACCGAAGTTGTGCTGGTACGACGCGAGCCGCGACGCGGGCGCGTTGCCGAGGATGCAGGAGCCGGACAGGTCCTTCGTGTTCGTGTCGCCGAGCGGCTCCTGTGGGTCGTTCGGCTGCGGGCATGCGTCGTAGATGTTCACGACACTGCCACGCCCGTCCGATCCGAACAGCCACGCGAAGTCGCCGATCATGAACGCAGGCTGCGCCGAGAGCGGCACACCGCTGTTGAAGTCGGCGCGGTTCGGCACGTCGAGGTGCACGAACGCGACGTCACGCGCGAGCGCGCCGTTCGACAGCTTGATGCCTGGTGAAACCGAGTTGGCCGAGCGGCGTGGTGTCCCCGGATCACCCAGGGGCAGGCAGCCGAGCTGCGACGCCCGGGGCGCGGGGTCGATGTCGGACAGCGCGCCGAACGCGAGCGGATCAGGATTGGTCTCGCACTCGACCTCGCGATCGAGGTCGACGACGTGGGCCGTGCCGTCGCGGGCCAGCGCGTAGATGAACTTCCCCGCCGGAGACCGCGGCGAGATCTTCGCCTTGAGCACGCCGATGGCGCCCGACTCGAGCACCACCGAGCGCGGGTCGCTGGCGACGCCGGTCACCGGGTCGACCGTGAGAAAGGAAACGCGCTCGCCGTAATAGTCCGCGATCGCGAGGCGCTGGGTCTGTGCCTCTGCGTCGTAGGAGATGCTCGCTGGCGCAGACGTCGTCGCGGGCATAGCGCCGCCGGCAATGCCACCATCGGCGCCCTGGAGCTCCGTGCCGGTGCACTCTGCCGGGCAGGTCAGCGTGGAAGGATCGGCCAGGACCGTGGCGCCATCGGGCCCGACGCGGATCGCCTGCGTGATCTGCACACGGATGGCGCCCTCGGCGATCTGCGGCGCGCCCGCGATGACGAGCGGCGGCGCGGTCGGAGAGATCGTCGCCTCGACGACGGCCTCGCAGCCGGGCAGCGCGACCCATGCGTGATACGAGGTGCCCTCGCACTGCGCGGTTCCGGAGCTCGCGATGAGCGGCGTCAGCTCGAGCGCGGTGGGACGTGCGAACAGCTCGTGATCGCCTGCCCAGAGCTCGACGCGTCGCTCGACGTTGGCAGCGAAGGCGGCGTGCCCCGGCAGCAGCACCTTGCTCGCCATGTTGTACATGACCGGCACGTCGAGGAGGCTGAGGTTGCACGAGTCGGTATTCGCCGTGACGGCGTAGCAACCGTCGGCACTGGCGCGGATCGCCTCTGGCAGCCGTCCGACGGGGATGAAGTTGTAACCGGGGTTCTTGAAGTCGAGATCGCGCAGGCGCTCGTTCGGTACGTCGATCAGCGCCACTTCGCCACGCGCGGAGTT
>JAYTLP010000294.1:0-7447 GCA_043729375.1 Myxococcales bacterium | reverse complement strand
TGACGTGAAAAGCAGCCGTCCCGGCGGGCCAGTACCCGGAGCACTCCTCCCCGTGGATCGTGCGCCACGCGTACGCCGCGCCCTTCAGGTTGAGCGCCTTCGCGTTCTCGAGCGCGAGCGGCAGCGTGTTGAAGCGCCAGCGCAGCGCGTCGGCTGCGGCCTGCGGCGCCGTGTACACGAGCACCGGATGCACGAACACCTCGCTGTCCCAGAACGCGTGCCCGTCGTAGCCGGTGCCCGTGAGCCCCTTCGCCGCGATGCCGCGCTGCTCCGCGCGCGCCGTCGCCTGGAGGATGTGGAACAGCGCGAAGCGCACGGCCTGCTGGAGCTGCGGTGCGCCGTCGATCTGCACGTCGGCGCGGCCCCAGAAGTCGTCGAGGTATGCGCGCTGCTCGGCGAGCAGCCCGACAAAGCCCGTATGACGCGAGCCGACGATGGCCGCCCACGCCTGGTCGCGGACCGCTTGCAGCGACCGCTCGTGTGACCACGAATAGCTGAGGTACTTCTCGATGCGCAGATTCTCCCCGGGCTGCAAGAGGTCCGTGACGGTGACGCGGGCCGTATCCGGGTTGGCGTAGGACTCGCTGCGCATACGCGTGGTGCCCTCGATGACGTGGTCTGCAGCGACGGCGACGCGGATGCCCGTGCGCTTCGTCTTGTGGATGAGGAGCGCTGTGTTGCCGTCGACCGCGTGTTGCTCCGCCTCGAGCGGCGAGCCGAGGATGCTCGAGACACGCGGATCGGAGCTGAGCTCCGGCATCTGCTCGTTCGCAACCAGCTCGGACTGTACGATGATGCGGACGGGGCGGTCGCCGGCGGCCTCGACCTCGTAGGAGATGGCCGCCGTGGCGCGCTGTGCAAGCGAGACCATGCGCGTGGAGCGGACGATGACCTCGTCGTGCGCCGACGAGCGCCAGCGCACCTTGCGCTCGAGCGTTCCGGAGCGAAAGTCGAGCCTACGAGAGTGCTCGAGGATCGTGCCGTGACGCATGTCCATGGGCTCGTCGTTGACGAGGAGCCGGAAGATCTTGCCGTTGGTGATGTTGCAGCGCGTCTGGCCGGACTGCGGATAGCCGTAAGCAGACTCCGCGTAGGGCAGCGGGCGCAGGTCGTACACCGCGTTGAGGTACGAGCCCGGTGTGCCGAAGGGCTCGCCTTCGTCGAAGTTGCCGCGCATCCCGATGTGACCGTTGGAGATGGCGAACAGCGACTCGGTCTGCGCGAGGAGCTCGAGATCGAGGGCTGTCTCGACGAGCGCCCACGGCTCGGCAGGGAACAGCGGGCTGTCGATCATGTGGCGTCCTCGAGGAGCTGCTGCAGATCCTTCACCACGCGGGTGGCGCCGTGCTTCGTGAGCTCCGCGCCGTGGTGTACGCGATCGACGCCGATCACGGCGCCGAATTTACCCGCCCGTCCGGCCTCCACCCCGGCGAGCGCGTCCTCGAAAACAGCGCACGCGCTCGGCGCGAACCCGAGCTTGCCGGCCGCCGCGAGGAACGTGTCGGGGGCCGGCTTGCCGTCGAGCTTCTCCGCCTTCGCCGTCACGCCGTCGACCCGCACATCGAGGTACTGCGCGATCTTCGCCGCGTCGCAGACCTCCTTGCAGTTCGAGCTCGACGATACGACAGCCGTACGCAGGCCCGCCGCGCGGGAGGCTTCCAGGTATCTCAGCGAGCCCGGGTACACCGTGACGCCTTCCGTGTGGAGGTTCTGCAGGAACAGCTCGTTCTTGCGCTTGCCCATGCTCGTGATCTCCACGTCGCTCGCGCCGATCTTGCGCGACGCGAGGAAGCCGCGGGTGCCGGCCTCTCGCGGCTTCCCGTCGACGTACGCGTCGTAGTCCGCCGGCGAGAACGGCGGCGAGAGGTGCCTCTGCGCCAGTACCTCGTCGAACATCGCCTTCCACGAAGCCTGGTGCACCGACGCGGTGTCGGTGAGGACCCCGTCGAGGTCGAAGAGGCAGGCACGGACGGTGTCGGGTAGGCCGAGCGGCACACTGTCTGTGATGCTCGCCGTCAGGGCGCCGGTGCGGCCTCGAAGGCTGCGCGGTGCGCGAGGCGCCCGAGCCCGTCGTACGCCGCGTACTTGTACAGCTCGCCGAGGGTCGGGAAGTTGAAGACCATCTCGATGAAGTCGTCGAGCGTGCCGCCGTAGTGCATCACTGCCATGCCCGTGTGCACGAGCTCCGTTGCGCGCTCGCCGAGCACGTGCACGCCGATGATCTTCTTGTCGGGGATCGTGAAGAGCAGCTTCACCATTCCGGTGGTGTCGCCGATGATCTGGCCGCGCGCGTTGTCGCCGTAGCGCGCGCGCCCGACCTCGAACGAGAGCCCCTTCTGCGTCGCCGACTCCTCTGTCTCGCCGACCATCGATACCTCGGGGATCGTGTAGAGGCCGTACGGGAAGAGCTTCGCGACGCTCCGCTTGAAGTGGAGGTCGAACGCATGGCACGCGGCCACGCGGCCTTGCTCCATGGCCACGGAAGCGAGCGCGGGAAAGCCGATGACGTCGCCGGCCGCGTACACCCGCCCCCCCTTTACACCGACGAGCGCGTAGTGGTCGTCGACCTTGAGTAGCCCGCGCGCGTCGGCTTCGACGCCGAGCTTGTCGAGACCCAGCGAGGCGGTGTTCCCGGCGCGACCGCCGGCGAAGAGCAGGCGCTCGCAGACGAGGTCGTGGCCGTCGTCCAGCATGCAGTGGAGCAAGCCGTTCTTGCGCGCCACCTCGAGCACCTTTCGGCCCAGCTGCAGCTCGATGCCGATGGCGCGCAGCTGATCGGACAGGAGGTGGTTCACCTCGGTGTCGAGGAAGCCGAGGATGGCGTCGCGCCCCTCGACGATGGTCACGTGGCAGCCGAGCGCGGCAAACATCGAGCCGTACTCGCAGCCGATCACCCCGCCGCCGAGGATGACGAGGCGCTTCGGCATCTCCGGGAGCCTGAGTATGGTGTCCGAGTCGTCCACCTCGGGGTCGCCCCACGGCACGAACGGCGGGCGGAACGGTGACGTGCCGGTGGCGATGAGCACTGCATCGGCGGTGACGCGGTGGACCGCGCCGGTGTGCGCGGTGATCTCGATCGTGTGCTCGTCGATGAAAGCCCCGGCCCCGCGCAGCAGCGGGATCTTGTGGCGGTCGAGGTTCCAGCTGATGCGGTCGTTCTGGCTGCCGATGACCGGCCCCTGCCGGCACATGAGCTCGGGGACCGAGACGTCGCGCCTGACCTCGATCGAGACGCCGTACAGCGTGCGCTGCTGCAGACCGGACAGGTAGAGCGCGGTCTCGCGGAGCGTCTTCGACGGGAGCGTACCGGTGTTGATGCATGCCCCGCCGAGCCGGGAGTCGCGCTCGATGACGGCGACGCGCTTTCCGAAGTAAGCGGCCTGCGTGGCTGCTTTTTCACCGGCCGGGCCGGAGCCGATCACGACGAGATCATAGTCGTACATGGTGGCGACTATAGCCCGCCCGCTCTCCGAAGCACGGTGCGCGGCGATCAGCGTCCACGCGTGGGCGGGTCGGTGAGGTCGGCCGGGCTGGCCGCCTCGTGCACGAGCGCATCCGCGAGGCCTCGCACGAGCGGCGCCGCCGAGCCCGGCACGAGCCCCCCCGCTGCACCCACGCGCAGCGCACCCTCGATGGAGATCATCACGGAGCGCGCGATCGTGCCCGCGCGGCGCTGCCGGAGCGGTGAGAGCCAGTGCCTCACCTCGTCGGTCAGGCGCTCCACGGCGCGATCGAACGCCGCGACGTAGAGCTTTTGCACCTCGGGACGTCGCCGCGCCTCGTCTCCGATGGCCACCCAAGCGAACGCCGCGCGCGGGTTGGCGCCGGGCTCCGCCGACAGCCACGCGTCGATGAACGCGTGCACCCGTGCCTTGCCCGCCTCACCCGCCGTCCTCAGCTTCTCGACGAGGCGGAGCTCCAGCTCGATGGCCATCCGCTCCACGGCCACGACGAGGACCTCCTCCTTGTCGCGGAAGTAGTGGTGCACGAGCCCGGGGGCGAGCGCGGCCTCGCGCCCGAGCTCGGCGACGGAGATCTCGGCGAACGAGCCCGCCGCGAGCAGCCGGACGAGCGCGTCCGCGACCTGTGCGCGTCGTGCCTCGAGGTTGGACGAACGACCCATCAATTCAGCATACATGCCGGAGCGTGCGGCAACGCTGTCGGTGGGTTGTTGACGTAAATTGGTTGTATGACCAATATAAGATCATGGATGCCTACCGAAGCGCACCTCCGACCCCGGTCCCGGGTGACCAGCTCGCGTTCCGCGACGCCCGCATCCGGATCGGGGTCGATCGCTTCGAGCTGGCCTTCGCCAGGGAGTGGAAACAAGCGCTCGTCTACCTCGCATGCTTGGCGATGTGGGTGGTGCCGTGCCTCTGGGCCGGCGTTAGTTTCGCGCCGCGCGTGGTGGTCCTCGGCCTCGCGGTCGTGGTGGTGACTGGTCTGACCGTGGGCGTCCTCGCGGGCTGCCAGCACCTAGTGGTGACTCGTCACGGTGCGTGGGGCGTCACGACGATCCTCGGGATCCGGGTCTCGCTCCACGCGCTCGGCTTTCATCCGAAGGTCGACAACCGCGGCTGGGACTGGCAGGAGCTGGCCGTATACCCGCGACAGGAGGGCCGCCTGCGGGAGCGCTTCGTCCTCGTCGAGTGGGCGGACGGTGACGAGCCCCGATGCCGCGACGGCCAGCACCTGCAGGCGATCGCGCGCGCGGAGCTCCTCCGCCTGCACGGGGCGCCGCCTACGGCTTCATCTTCACCTGGATCGCCGGCAGCTCCACGGTGACGTCCCCGAGCGGGTGGAGCTGACACGACAGCCGCAGCTTGGTGAGGAAGTACGTGTTGCCGAGGTGGCGCTTCTCGACGGGCGTCACCGGGCCGAGGTGCTCCTCGCCGCTCACGACCTTCACGCGGCACAGGCCGCAGGTGCCCTTGCCCGCGCACGCGGTGGACACCGGTAGCTTGCTGCGACGCGCCGCTGCGAAGATGGACTCGTGAGGCTCGAGCTCGATGGACGTCTCGAGCGGCAGGTAGGTGACGCGTGCCACCGGCGAGTTCTACCGTGCCGGGATCAGGGTCGCAAACGGACCGACAGCGCCTTCGAATCGCGGTCGACGTAGCGGTAGCGCTTCTTCGCCCATGGCCCGGCGTAGTCCACGCCGATGCGCGGGGTGGTCGTGATGCGGGCGCGCTCCCCGCGATCCTCGACCCAGATGGGGGACGCGTCGTCGTGGACGCGGAGTCCGTTCATCGCGCGGCCGATGCCGAGCGCCTTGGACAGGCGCCCGGGACCGTCGCAGCGCAGCGTCCCGGGCGCCGGATCGAGCGCGCGCAGCAGCACGGCGGAGGCTTTGCCGTCGACGTCGGCCACGATGTTGAAGCAGTCGTGCATCCCGTAGATCAGGAACACGTAGCTCACGCCCGGCGGACCGTAGAGCGGCTTCGAGCGCCCGAGCGGTCCGAAGCGCGCGTGACTCGCCTTGTCGTGCGGGCCGAGGTAGGCCTCGGTCTCGACGATCCGGCCGCCGCGCTCGCCGTGCCACAGGTACTTCCCGACGAGCTCGCGCGCCACGACCCGCACGTCGCGCGCGTAGAAGTGCTCGGGCAGCCTCACGCGAGCAGGAGGCGCGACCGATCGATGCGGGCGATCACGGGCTCGACGCGCGGATCGACGGCGAGAGCCTCCACCAGCGCCGTGGCCGCGGCGCGATACGTGTCGAGGTCGATGACGCCCTGCACGAGGCGATAGCGGAGCAACAGGAACGCGGTCTGCGTGACGTCGGAGAGGCAGTAGTTCTTGATGAGCGCGAGCTGTCCTGCGTTGTAGAGGCCCTCGACCTGGCTGCCGTCGACTCCGACCTTGCCGGGCAGGCCGACGAGGTGCGCGAGCGCGTCGAGCGAGCCCACCTTTGCCGCGCCGTGATCGGAGAGGAAGTCGAAGAGGTCCATGTGACCCTCGTCGGTGAAGCGATAACGGAACTGGCGATCGAACGCGAAGCGCATGGGCACGCCGTGACGCAGCGCGCGCAGCTGCAGCACCGGCAGGTCGAAGCCGCGGCCGTTGTACGTGACGATGTGCGGCCGGTGCTCGTCGGAGAAGCGCGCGAGATCGGTCAGCATCGCGTGCTCGTCCTTGTCCTCGCCGAGCACGCCGATGCGCTTGAACGCGTAGTTCTCGTCGAGCCAGAGCACGCCGATGACGATCGGCCGGTGCGCCCACAGCGGGGGGAACGGGCGCTCCTGGCCGATGGCCACGTCGGGCGGCGTGTAGAGCTCGCGATCCGGCACGGTCTCGATGTCGAGGACGAGGTAGCCGCGCTGTCTCACAGGGGCAACGTCAGCGCGAGCGAGGCGAGGTCGGCGTCGCCGAAGGTCTTCTGCGGCAGACGGTCGTTGAAGTAGTGGCCGTACGACACCTCGACGAGCCCCTCGCCGAGCCAGCGTGGGATCGCGTGGTGCACACGCCGGAAGATGGGCTCCAGCTTCACGAGCGCGCGCACCTCGAGGAAGACCGCCGAGAAGGGGCTGAGCTTCGGGTCCGCGGTGTAGTAAAGGCGCGTCGCGCCGTGCGACGCGGCCGAGCGGCAGCCCGTGCAGGGCAGGCCGCGCGACGCCGAGCCCTCGTAGTTCGGCGTGCCGTTCACCTCGGTGTAGAAGCTCGCGCCCGACTGCGCGTACCAGCGCCCCGTGACACGCAGCTCGACCGGGCCCACGGGAAAGTACGTGCGCAGCTCGACCGCGTTCGCGTGAATCGACCAGTCGTCGGTGTAGTAGCGGTAGCTGGGGCGCAGCCCGATGTAGGGGAAGATGCGGAGGCCCGTGGGGATGGTGACGTGCAGCGCCGCCGATACGGACTGCCGGATGCGCTGGAAGGGCACCACTTCGCGCGAGGGCGAGCCCCCGAGCACGACCGAGCGATAGGCATTGCCCTGGAAGCCGGTGTCGGCGTCGGGCTGGCCGGTGACCTTGCCCTTCTTCGCCCCGAAGCCCTGCACGCCGAGGTCGTACTCGCCGACGAGCAGCGCGTACTTCGAGACGATCTGCGTCCATGACGCGATGAAGCCGAACGTCTGCAGACCGCCGAGGCGGTTGTAGAGCGTCGCACCCTGGCGCTGCGCGATCGTGTCGGAGCCGTAGGTGGTGACGAGCCCGAGCGTGGAGCTCTTCTGGAAGAAGTCGAAGGTGGATGCGACGGAGAGCGTGTGCGCCCAGTAGTCCGACTCGCTCGAGTAGCTGTAGGCGATCGTGTGCTGCGTCGGGCCGATGCGCTGGCCGAGGCGGAAGCCGACGTCGTTGCGCAGCTCCGTGAAGGGCTTGTCGCGGATGACGCCCGCCGCGATGGACGCCGACGTGATGGTGTCGAGGAGGTAGTGCGCCCCGACGGTGGTCCCGGTCGGGAGCGTTTTGCCGACGTCGATCTCGGGCTGCACGATGCGCGTGTTGCGATC
>JAYTLP010000293.1:0-10339 GCA_043729375.1 Myxococcales bacterium | reverse complement strand
AGGTGCACACCGGGGCGCGCGGCGTCGCCGGCGAGCTCGGACACATGGTCGTCGAGATGGGTGGTCCACGCTGTGGCAGCGGCAGGCGCGGCTGCGTCGAGGCTCTCGCGTCGCGCACCGCGATGGAGCGCGACCTCCGTGCCCGCAGCAAGCACGGCGATCGCAGCAAGGCGCTGCGCATCATGAAGAAGGAAGATCGCGCCCGCCTCACCTCGAGCGTCGTCGAACGCGCGCTCGACGAGGGCGATGACCTCCTTGCCGAGGTCATTGCCGACGCGCAGTACGTGCTCGGGCTGCACGTCGGCAACCTCGTCAACCTGTTCGATCCCGAGGTCGTGGTGATCGGCGGCGGCATCGCGGAGCGTATGGGCGATCGCTTCGTCGCGCCGATCCGCGAGACCGCACTCAAGCAGCTCCTCGTGTCGCGCGGACGTGAAAATATCCGCATCGAGCCCACGGCACTCAAGGACGACGCCGCGCCGCTCGGCGCCGCGCACCTTGCGTTCAGCCGGCTCGGCTAGACGAACCCATGGCGCTCCAGCCCACGCGCTACGAGTACCGGCTCGCGCTGTCCAACGTCGATCGCGGACAGGAGCGTGACGAGCCGCTCATCGTCGCGCGTCATCCGTCGGAGACGCAGGTGCACGCGGTGCTGCGCGTGCTCTCGTACTGCCTGCTCGTCGAGGACGGCCTCGAGTTCGGTCCGGGCCTGTCGAACCACGACGCCGCCGACCTGTGGACACGGGACGCGACGGGCCGCCTCACCACGTGGGTCGAGTGCGGATCCGCGACCCACGAGCGCGTGCGCAAGGTGCAGCAGCACAACGCCAACCTCGCGTTCCACGTCGTCATGGACGACGCCAAGGCGATGCAGCAGCTCACAGAGGGGCTCGCTACCACCAAGCTGCCGCGGGCTGCGACCGCGCCTCAGCTCTGGCTCGTGGATCGGGACCTCGTCAAGACGCTTGCAGAGCGAGAAGACCGCCGCCAGAAGTGGCGCGTGACCGTTGTCGGCGATCACCTCTACCTCGAGGTGGATGGCAAGACGCTCGACGGCGCCGTGACGCGGAGCTGACGCTGGTCTACGGCGTGTCGACGACGGCCAGCTGGGCGGGCTTGCCTCGCCTCGTGCCGACGGCCAGCCTCTGCCCGAGCTTGGCCTCGAAGACCTCGGTGGTGTGCCAGCGGATGCGGCGGGCGAGGTCGATGACCTCCATCCACGTCCACGAGGCGAGACGCTGCTCGTCCTTGTAGAGCGACCCTGCGGCGCTCTTCGGCAAGCACTCGAGCGTGGCGCGGTCGCCGCTGCGCGAGTAGCTGTACAGCCTGCCGTCGCACGCGAGGTCGCTCGCGACGAGCTCGAGCGTTCCCTTGCCGAGGTCGAGCACCCACAGCTCGTTCGGCTTGTCGGGTGGCTGCACCAGGCGACGGCGATCGTTGCGGTGCTCGGACAGCGCGACCTGCACCATGGGCGGCCCGTCGTAGAGGATGCCGCCGTCGATGTCGAGCCAGTGATGCACGGGCTCGTCGACGTTCGCGAGCGCCTCGATCGCGAGAGCGGCGCGCGGTCCGCGCTCGAGGATCGCGCCGTGAAAGCTCGGCGGCGTGCGGAGCTGCCACGTGGACGTCTGGCCCTTCTGCCACAGCGAGAAGCGCGCGGTGCCTTGATCCTCACACACGGAGAGCACCCGGGCCGGCTGCGCGGAGACGGAGAGCAGCCGTGAGCGCAGGGTGCAGGGCGGCGGGACGACACGGCCGGTGCAGTCGTTGGTCAGCCAGTTATCGCGGTCGGCGCGGATGCAGTCCTCGACGATGTCGAACGGTGCCGCCGACGACGTGGCCATGGGGCGGCAGGTGAGCGGATCGTCCGGACCGACGACGATGCGAGTGCAGCCGCTCGCCGCCGCAGTGTCTGCCCAGGCCTGGATGCCGTTCTCGCCGCTCACGTGCGTCGGCCAGAACGCCATGTTGTCCTCGAGCAGGACCTCGGCCTTCTGCGTGTCCTTCCACTGGCCCTGGAACGGCCGGCCGTCGGTGCGGCGCGCAAACAACCACGTCACGTCGCGGCGCTGGTCCAGCGCGATCCGCACGTCGGTCACCTTGCCGCCGTCGGCGAGCTGCACCTTCGGCTCGACGATGCGCCCGTCGTCGAGGTGTAGCAATGCGCGGCGCTTGTGCGCTGCGTCGCCGATGACGACAGCCGCGGTGCGGGTGGCGGGAGACGAATCGCCGACGTCGAGGAGCTTCGCCTTCACGGCCCCCGTGGCGAGGTCGACGACCTGCCACGCGGTGGGAGCACCCCAGTGCTTCGGCGCCGTGCCCACGACCGCGACGCTGCCCACGATCGGAAGCGCCGCGACGAAGACGCCGCCTCCCCGCGTGGGGAGCGTCTTCACCGTCGCGACATGCGACTCGAACGGCTTGTCGTGGAGGACGCGGAGCGAGCGCGTCGCGATCGGTCGCGCCTGGTCCCCGGCCATCGCCGAGCTCGCGCTCGAAACGAGCAGGACGGCCGCGAGAGCGCTGCGCACGAGCTCTTACAAAGCGTCGGCGCTCGCGTCCACTGCGGGTGCAGCGGCCTGCGGAGCGAGCGTGGTGAGCACGAACGTCGCTGCGTCGACGAGATCGCAAGGCTCCTGCCCTGCGTCGACGAGGCGCTTCGACACGACCTCGAGCACGTGCACGAGCTGCTCGTACGCCTTTCCCGATGGAAGCGGATCGTAGTCGACCGTTTCCGCGAGGATGGCGGCCTGCTCGAGGAGCAGCTTCGGCTTGATGTATGCCTGGTCGGTCGGGGAGAGAAAGCCCGCGAACATCGTCACGAACGGCCAGCTCGGGCGCTTGAGCTCGCCATCCGGCTTCATCAGCTTGACCGCAGCCACGAACGCATCGAACCGCGCAGCGCGATCGCCGGATCCGTGCAGGAGGTCGCGCAGCGCATCGGTGAAGCCGGCCCGCGTGTCCTCGGGCATCGTCTTGAGCGCGATGGTGCCCTCCATCGGGTGGATGAGCTTCGTGTCGGTGAGGAAGCTCATCGTGCGGTCGAAGCCGACGTTGCCCTCGAGCGACGACTTGGCAAAGAGCTCCTTCGCCCTCGCGACAATGACGTCGCGCGTGGCACGGTCGGCCTGGTAGGCGTCACCCGCGAAGCCGCCGGGGAAGGCACCTTCGAAACGCTGCACCTGCTGGTCGAATGTGGCGCGCGGAGCCTTCGGCGCCGTCTTGCGCGGCTTACCGCGCGGGATGCGCTTGCCGAGCGCGGCCGCGCGTCGCTGCTCGATGGCGAGGACGGCCTGCGCGATCTCATCACCGACGAGGGCGAGAGGCTTGAGGTGCCCCTTGTGCGTGGCGGCGAGCACGTGCTCCTCGCCGTCTTCGCAGACGAGGAAGACCTTGCCGTCACGCTCTGCAGCGACGAGGCAACGACCCCACGTGGGGCGGGCGGGATGTTCGACGAGCTCGATGGATTTCTGGGCCATGGGGGCAGGAGTCTATGCCCGCCGAGGCCCCAGAAGGGAAGCGTGATCGCACCCCCGGTTTGGTTAGTGTGGCGCGTGCGATGGATCGCGAAACAGGCTTCCGTCGTGGTGATCAGGCCTGATTCCTGCCTTCTTCGTCGTGGCCGCCATCTCCCTCGCCGTCTGGTGCCACGAGCGCGTCCGCGCTCGGCGGCCGCTGGTTGAGCGTCGACGTCTGCAACTTCGCCATCCGAGACATCGACGGCAAGGAGGTCTTGCACTCGTCACACGTGAAAGTCGGCGTGCAGCTCGGTCACCTCGTGCGCGGCCAGATTTCCGGCCACCTGTTGTTCGAGGCCGCGGCCTCCAGCTCCACATGGCCGACGCCGTCCGTGTCCGCATCACGCCGACAGCGAGCACAAGGTGCACCTCGTCCACGCGTTCAAGCGACGCGAGGAAGCCGAGTCGCGTGAGCCCGGCTCTTGCGTGATCACCGAGGTGGCGGGCTCGGTGGTGCACGAAGGCACGCTGGTCCTTGCTTTCCCCGGCTGGCGCGCAGCCATCGACCATTTCTCCGTCGTGGAGCGCACCCTTGGCTACTCGTTCTCTCCGGACGAGGCAGTGCCCCTCGATCACATCGTGGTCTCGGACCTGCGTGCGGAGGACCCCGATCGCGGGAACCTCCACTTCCACCTGAGCACCGACTGACTCGGCGCCACGATCCGCACCGAAGGCATGCTCACGGACAAGTACCGGAAGGGCATGGGCATGACCGGCGTCGAGCTCGAGGTGAACGCGAAGAACCTCGCCGAGCTCCCGTCGAAGAAGCACCTGTCGGGCGATGCCGCCGGCGAGGTGCATCTGACCGGGCCCTTCCGGCGGATCAAGCTCGTGGGCGCGGTACACGGCCTCGAGGGCCACATCGGCGCGCTGACCTCTTCGTCGCGCTCGCGGCAAGTCATATCGAGGGGAACGGGAGCCTGTACCTGCAGACGCAAGCGTTCCGCTTCGAGCTCTGGCCGAAGGACTTCCACTCGCCGGCGCTCGGGCGCTACATGGCGATCGCGCGAACCACGACCTTCGTCGGCTTCTTCGGCCACCGTCTCGACGATGTGGAGCTCGAGAACCACGTCGACATCGCAGGCATCGAGGTGGCGCTCTTCTGCTCGAAGCGCATCGAGCGCCCCGAGCGCGTGGTGTTCTCGAAAGAACGCAGCGAGAAGCGGGCTACTGCACCTCGAACGCGATGGGCCACGCGTGCTCCTGCGGGCCGGACATCACGTCGAGCCCACCGAGCTGCGCCGCCCTCGCCGACCCCGGAACGTGCAGCGTCAGCGTCGTGGTGCCGCCATTCTGCATCGTCGACGAGCCGAAGCTCGGCGCGAGGTCCGCCAGCGAGAAGTCGGAACCCTCGGGCCTCTGCACCGCGAGCTGCCATTGCGAGACCTCCTGCGACGACCAGCCAGCGAGCGTGTAGACCACGGTCGTCCCCGCACCGACGCGCACGGTGGTCGCGGGCGACGCCGAGACGTTGTAGTAGGCGGTGCCCTCCGGCGACGGCAGGCACGGCTGGGTCGAGGCCAGCGCGGCCGCGTTGGACCAGCTCCGGTGCAGCGCCCACGAGCTCTCACGCACGGCGAGCTCGCGCTCGCACATGTAGCCGACCTCGCCGCTGCTCGCGTCCACGAACCACGGGTCGGCGGAGCCAACATCAAGGAGCCAGCCGCTGTTCTCGAACTCGAAGGGGTTGGTGAACGTCCCGATGAGCTCGCGTGAAGCCGAGGTTGTGATCGCGTCGATGCTCTCGCTGCAGTCGCCGACCACCGCGTAGTCGACACGCGTGCCGTTCGGCGCGGTGAACGAGTCGTGGTAGCCCGCGGTGAAGAGGCCTCCCGCCGAGTGGAAGCTACCGTGCTGGCACAGCACGCCCGCCCCCTGACCGGACGCATCGAGGACCACGTTGGACGGCCAGTAGACGATGTACACGAGCGAGCTCGTGCCGGTCGGCGGCGCCGGCAGCGTGCCGCTGGTGATGCCGGTACCCAGCAGCGTGCGCAGACCCAGGTCGGTGGTCTGGTCCACCGCGGCCGCGGGCCACACCACCTTCGCCACGTGCGTCGCCGCGCCGACGCCATACTACGTGCCCACGGTCCTCAGCCACTTCGAGCCGCCGATGAAGTCACCGAAGGCTTGCACCTTCTGCGTATACGCGTAGCCGGGGAACGTGATGGTCACCAGCTGTGGGTGCGCGATGACCTTCTCGTCGTGGCCCGCTATGAGCGGCAGTGGCGTGTGAGGAGCTGCGATGAACGGGCCGCCGGAGCACGCCTCGCTGCAAAGGCCGAGCGCGAGCGTGACGACGACGAGGTAGCGCACGCCCGACTATAACTAGGATCGTGGCGGGTCCGCGGCGGGATCGTCGAGCCACAGGTCTTCTCGCTGCAAGTCCCGTCGATAGAGGCGCAGGACCGCCACCGCGGCAGCCATGAGGAGCGGGCCCATGAGCAGACCGACGAGCCCGAATGCCTCGACGCCACCGAACAGGGCTGCAAATGTGAGCACCGTCGGCATCGACTCGCCACCAACGAGGCGCGGCCGGAGGACATAGTCGCAGAAACCGATGACGAGCGCCGTCGCGAGCACGAGCTCGAGGACGCCCATGACCACGTGCCCGGTCGCGATGAGGTACGCACCGGCCGGCACCCACACCAGCATCGTGCCGACGCCGGGGAGCAATGACGCGACGGCGGTTGCGACCCCGAAGAAGAGCGCCTCCGGGAGGCCCGTGACTGCGAAGACGCCGAACGCGAGGACGCCCTGCGCCAGCCCCGTGACGACGCTACCGAGCAGCGTGGCTTTGCCGACCTTGCGGATCTCGAGGATGAGCGAGCGGGTGTGCGCGCGTGACACGGGCGAGATGTCCAAGATGAAGGACTCGAGCTGGTCGCCGCTCGCGAGCACGTACTGGGAGGTCATCAGCACGAAGAAGAAGGTGAGGATCGCGTGGAATGTCTGGTCAGCGACGGCAGTGGCGATGCCTGCGGCGTACTGCGCGATCGAGCTGGCCGCATCGCGCAGGTCGTCCACCACCTTGTCGATGTGGATGCCGAACGGAGCGAGCTGCTCGGCGAGGACGCCGAGGTACGCCCGCAGCTTGCCGGTCGGCTCGAGCGCTTTCAGCAGCTCTCCGCCCATCACCGTCCCGCGGGCGACAAAGACCGCGGACACGCCCGCGACGATGCCGAGCACCGCGACCGTGGCGATGGCGAGGCAGAGCACCTGTGCCACCCACGGCCGCCGGAAACGGCGCGCGAGCACGACGTGGACTGGCTCGAGGACGAACGCGGTGAGCGCGCCGATGAAAAGCCCGACGCCGACCGGCCGCGACACCCACGCCACGACACCCAGCGCGACGATCGCAAGCGCCCCGAGCGCACGACGCTCCGCTCGTTCGCGTACGGTGGCGCCGGACGAGGCCGGGGCGGTCGAGGACTCGATGATCACGTGGGAACGCTGCTCATGGGGCTGGCGAGTATACCTGTCCAGGCGCGGGGTCCGATGACCCCAGGCTCAGATAGATGTTTCGAGGTTCCGAACAGTTGCACGCGGGCGGCAGCTGGACCGGCCGTTGCACCTGTAGGGCCCATGATGACCCGAACACACATCGTCCTCGCCGTCTTCGCGATCGTCCTCATGACGCCCTTCGCGCATGCCGAGCGCTACAACGTGCGCGGCCCGGACGGTCGCTTCGTCAAGCGGGCGAGCACCGCGTTCACGGTCCAGCATCCGGCGAGCACCGCGCTCGAGATCCACTCGGCAGCCAAGAGCGAGAGCGCGGACGCCGAGCTCCACTCGCACGAGACGGCAAGCACGCCCGCGCAAAAGGCGACTCTCGCTGGCTGGCTCCGCAACAACTTCACCATCCGCTCGGGCGAGCGCGACAAGCTCGCGGCGGCCAGGGCGCTCCGCAAGGCAGGCCGTGTCGGCGAGGCGTCGCACTACCTCGACCACACCGACGCGCCCCAGGGCTTCGTCGAGCGCATCGCGTTCGGTCACGCCGCGATGAAGCTCAACGCCGCGGCACGCACCTCGCTCGAGCAGGGCGCTCGCGCCAACGACTTCGAGAAGACGGGCGATGCGTTCGCGGCGATGAAGAATCTCGAGAGCGGCGGCAAGACCACCTGGTTCAGCCGCTGGCGCGCAGGCGCCGCCCAGAAGAGCGGCATGAAGTCGTCGCTGCGCTTCGCTGCCAAGCAGGGCAAGACGGGTGACTTCGCCTCGGCCTCGCGCAGCCTCGACCTCGCCGCGGGCCTCTCGAACGGCAACGAGCGCGCCATCGCTCGCGGTGACGCGAATCTCGTGAAGCAGGCGACGAAGGCCGCGACGCGCGCCGCAGAGGACGGCGACCTCGACGGCACCATGTCGGCGCTCGATGTCGCGATGCACGCGAACGGCAACGCGCTCCCCGGGCACGAAGCGCACGCCATCTTCGACCGCGCTTACGACAAGGCCATCCCGAAGCTGCTCAAGTCGGCGAAGGATGCCTACAAGCGCGGCGACCAGGACAGCGCCGCCGGGATGCTCGCGCAGGTGCAGGAGCTCCAGGCCGAGCAGGGCCGCCCCGCGACGGGTCGCGCGCGCACGACGCAGGTCGAGCTCACCGCGCTCGTCGGCGGCCGCGCCAGCACGATGCGCCAGGCGCACCTCGCTGCGACCCGCGAGCAGCAGGTCACCACTGCCCCGAGCGTCGAGTAGTCGCGACGAACGTTACTTCTTCGGACGGGTCGACGGCAACCTGACCTGGCCCATCATCTCCGTGCCCGTCACCATGTGGGGACCGGGCGCGACGGCTTCTTTCTGCACCGGCACCAACATCGGGGCCCGCACGACCGGCGCGGACGCCATCGGAGCACCCATGATCAACACCGTGCTCATCGCGGCGGCAACCACGGTGGCCCCAGCAAACGTCACCGCTATCACGCGACGCTTGCGCCGGCGCTTCGCGACGCCCGACGGGCAGTCCGCGGTGAGGATGGTGCCGTCCGCGCGCTGGTAGTACCGCACGCAGAGCTTGCCCTCCTTCTCGACGAGCAGAGCTTCGGCCTCGGCTCGTGTCATGTCGGACAGGTTGTAGACATTCTTCTCGCATTGCCCGCAGAAGCGCGCGCGCGCGTCGCCGGTCATACGGTTCCAGTCCGCGCTGCACGGCGCGGCGATGTGCAGGTTCTCGAGCACGGGCAGCTGGCGGCGGCGCTTCGCCTCGTCGAGCAATCGGCGCGCAGCCTCCAGCTCGACGCGCGAGGCCGACATGTCGGCTTCCAGCGCACGGCAGCGGTGTGCGAGGGCGGCGACGTCGTCCCGGTAGCTCATGCCTCAGTGTACGCAACGCGCGCCGAAACAATCTGATGATATTCGGCCGGCGATGACGGCAAATCGGAGCGCATCCATGACTCTCCTCACTCGCCTGTACATGCTCGCTCGCGACGTGGCGCTCGGCGCGACCGTGGGCCTCGTGTGCGGCGCCGCCTCGGCGGCATTCCTGTGGATGCTCGGCTGGGCCACGATGCTGCGCGGCCGGCACGAGGTGCTCGTGTGGTGCCTGCCCGCAGCCGGGCTCGTGGTGGGGGCGGTCTACGAGCGGTTCGGCGCGACGATCCGCGGAGGCAACAACCTCGTCATCGACACGCTCCACGACGGCGGTCCGGAGCTACCGCTGCGCCTGGGGCCAATGGTCCTCGGCGGGACCGTACTGACACACCTGTTCGGCGGCAGCGCCGGCCGTGAAGGCACCGCGGTGCAGGTCGGAGCCAGCCTCGCGGACGCGCTCGCGCATCGCCTCGGGCTCGACCGACAGCTTCGCCGTCGCCTGCTCGCAGCCGGGATCGCAGCCGGCTTCGGCTCTGTGTTCGGCACCCCGATCGCGGGCGCGATCTTCGCGCTCGAGCTCGTCGTGCCGGGCCGAATCGAGTACGACGCGCTCGTGCCCGCGCTCGTCGCGTCGCTCGTCGCAGACCTCACGACGCGCGGGATCGGCATCGTGCACACCGCGTATCCGCTCGTCGCCGCGCTTCCGCTGACACCGTTCGTCATCGGCAAGTGGGCTTGCTTCGCCGTTGCCGTGGCGGCCGTCGCCACGGCGTTAATCGAACTGACGCATCTGCTCGGATGCCTGCAAGAGCGCTTGCGCCTGCCGCTCAGGATGATGATCGGTGGCGCCCTCGTCGTGCTGCTGTGGCGCGTCTGCGGGACGAGCGACTACCTCGGGCTCGGCATCCCGACGATCGAGCGGGCGTTCGCAGATCCGTCACTCCCGCACACGGCGTTCGCGTGGAAGCTCGCGTTCACCGCGATCACGCTGGGCGCCGGCTTCCTCGGTGGCGAGGTGACCCCGCTCTTCTTCATCGGCGCGACGCTCGGAGCTGCACTGTCGACACCGCTCGGGCTGCCGCTCCCGCTCGCATGTGGCGTCGGCCTCGCTGCCGTCTTCGCGGCCGCTGCGAGCACGCCCCTCGCGCTGTCCATCATGGCCATCGAGCTCATGGGGCACGCGCTCGTGCCGCACGTCGTGATCGTCTGCGTCCTCGCGCGCTGGCTCACGGGCCGGCGCAGCATCTACAAAGCGCAGCTCCGCGTGCGCTAGCGAGCGAGGCGCACGCGGCAGATCGCGAGCACCTCATCGGAGAAGGCTGAATCCGCGCGTACGACAGCGCGCGCGAGGAACAGCGCTCCGAGCATCGAGGTCCAGGTCTCGATGGCGCGGCGCCTCGTATCGGGTCCATCGAGGCGATGGCGGCGCGCGAAGCAGACGGAGAGCCGAGTCGGGTACATCTCCGAGCCTCCGACGACCCACGCCTGCACCGAAGCGGGCTCGCGGGCCAGAA
>JAYTLP010000292.1:0-10183 GCA_043729375.1 Myxococcales bacterium | reverse complement strand
GCTGCGTGCGCGCGCCAGCGACGGCAAAACGCTGAGTTTCTGCGACCAGATCCTCGATTTTCCCGGCTCGACGAAGTCTCTCCGCCTCCCCGCCATGGGTGCGGACAAGGTCGACCTCTTCGTCGAGGCGTTCGGGCCCGCGGACGCGAGCGACCCGGCGCGCGGCATCCACCGCGTCGCAGTCGGAAGCCTCGTCGGTGTCGCGCCCGCAGAGGCGCAGCTCGGTGCGCTGCGGCTCTATCCTGCCGAGGCCTTCACGTGCGGCCCTTCGCGTGCGTCCTTTCCGCGCGCTTTCCACACGGCCACGCTGTTACCGGATGGTCGCGTGTTGTTCGTGGGAGGCCTCACCGGCAGCGCATCGGACTCTGCCGCGGTGAAGTTTCCGTCGGACGGAGCGCGCGTCACCGGCGTGGCCGAGGTCTTCGACCCGCGCACGCAGACGTCGAGCATCGTGCAAGAGTCTCCGGCAGGCGCACCGCGCGCGTTCCACAGCGCGGCACTCCTCTCGGGTGCCGGCCCGTGCCCGGCGGGTGACTTCGCGGTGATGCTCGTCGGTGGCATCGCGCCGCCCACGGCCACCCCGAACGCGCCGATCCTCAATCCGGCCAGCGGTGGCAGCGGCAACCGCCTTGTGCCTGCGATGTCGACGATGCAGCTCCCGACCAAGGCAGTCGGCAACGAGGTGCTGTGCCTCGATCCCGCAACCGGCAATGCAACCCGCGTCACCGTCCCAGGCGCCGCCTCCGAGTTTCGCGCGGCCACGCTCACATCGAAGGGCCTCGCCGTCGCGGGCGGCAACGTCTACGACATCGCTGCGCTCAATATCGACGCACCGCAGACCGATCTCTCGTTATTTCCTCTCGATGGCTCTGCGGCCGAGGTCTCGTCGCTGGCGACACCGCGGATCGCTGCGTCGCTCACCGCGCTCGGCAACGGCCAGGGGCTCGTCTGGGGCGGCGGTACGACGACGGACCCCGTCGGCGAGCTCGTCAGCGGCCTGGACACGAAGCCGCTCTCGCAGCCCGTGTCGGCCACCGGAGCCATCGTCACGCGCTTCCACACCGCGACGCTTGTCCCCGACCAGGCGACTCCCACGGTACTCGTCACGGGGGGCTTCGAGGTGACCGCAGGCGGCGTGGCCAACCAGCCTCCCATCGCGTCGAGCGCCGTCCGGCAGCTCGAGGTCCAGGGCGGCGTCGTCACGCCCGGCACCGTCCCGTTCGGCAGCGGCTACCCCGCCGTCGCCGCGTGCACCGACGCGTCGCGATACCGACCTGCAGGCTGGGAGAGCGCGCAGCCGCTGCCGCGCGGACGCGTGCTCGTCATGGGCGGCACGCCGTCTCCCGGCGGCGGGAGCTCGCACTGCCCGGATTGCCCCGACGTCGCCAGCGCGCTGTGCGCGCTCGGCCAGGCCTCCCTCTACGAGAACGGCACGCTCAACGCGACCGGCAAGCTGCAGGTCCCGCGCTTCGGCCATGCCACGACGGTGCTTGCCGATGGCAGCATCCTCGTGTCCGGCGGCATCGGGAACCAGACCGCCGGAACCGACACGCCCACCGCGGTGTTCCTCACCGACCTCGAGATCTACAACGGCCGCCCGCTCGTGCCGGCCTACGACGCGGCGAAGAGCCCCATCGACCCCGACGATCCCATCGCAGCGGACCTGAAGAGCGCGTCGCTCGGTCGTGCGCCTGGTATGCAGGCGGTCGGTGCCGGCGACACGAAGCCCGCGAAGCCCTGCGGGACGCTGTAGCCGCTATCGGAGGCGTTCGGTGCGCAAACGCGCAACGAGCGCGCTGCGCTCCGCGGGCTCGAGCGTGTCGAACCTGGGCATCGCGTTCTTCTTGCCGAAGTGCGCGGCGGGGTTGGTGAGGAGCACCTCCAGCCAGGCTGCGCTCGCGTGCCCACCGAGGTTGGGGACGCCGTGCCCCTCGCTCGTGCCATCCCGCTCGTGACAATCGGCGCAGCTGGCGCCGTCGAACAGCTGCTCGCCCCGCTTCACGCGGGCCGCGTCCGTGCCTGCAGCTCCGCCCTGCGCGTACACCCACTCGACGAGATCGAGCCGTTCCTCGCCGGCGAGCTCGACGGCCTTCATGCCGTGGATGGGCGTGCGGCCGAAGAAGCGCGGTGCGTCGGGAGCAGCGAAGAATGCGTCGATCCACTCGCGGGATGCCCAGCCGTCGAGATCGGGCGCGCGCGCCTCACCGCGGCCGGCGAGCACGTGACAGCTCGCGCACCGCGCATCGAAGAGCGCGTCTCCGAGCTCGAGGGTCTGCGACTCGGACAGCGCAGCCGTCGAGGTTCTCGCGCGGAAGGCCAGCCGGGCCGCGCGCGCCTCTGCCTCGGCACGCGCGCGCCCCCGCTGGTAGGCCTCGTCGCCGCGATCCTCCACCACGGCGAAGACCCCGAGGAGCACGGCGACGGCCACGACCGCGCTCACCAGCTCGCGCGCGACTCGCCGCGAAGGGTCGAGCAGCGGGAGCGCGAACAGCACCGCACCGGCGAGCAGCGGCGCACCGAGCGCACCGACCAGCTCGAGTGAGCCGGGCAGGTGGCGGAGCAGCTCGAAGAGCGGCAGGAAATACCACTCGGGGCGCGCCTCGTACGCGGAGCCGGGATCCGCCGGTGCCGACAAAGGTGCGCCGTGCTCGCGTATCACGACCACGAGCATCGCTGCGAGGCAGACGACCACGGCGAGCGTGTCGAGCCCGAGCTGCTTCGGGTAGAACCGGTCGGTGCGCGTCACGTCGGCCGGCGGCGTCACCCCGTGGCGCCGGAACAGCGCCACATGCGCGACGATCATCGCCACGACGATCCCCGGGAGCACCAGCACGTGAAGCGCGTAGAAGCGCGTCAGTGTCAGGTTGCCGTACCGCGTACCGCCTTGCAGCGCGCGCTGGACCGTCGGCCCGACGACCGGCGTCGCTCCCGCGATGTTGGTCGCGACCTGCGTCGCGAAGTAGCCGCGCTGGTCCCACGGCAGGAGGTAGCCCGTGAGCCCGAACGTGAACAGGAGGCCGAGCAATCCGAGCCCGACCCACCACGTGACCTCCCGCGGCCTGCGATACGCGCCTGCCCACACCACCTGCATGAGGTGCAACACCACGACGAGGAACGCCGCGCTGGCCCCGCTCGCGTGGAGCCCCCGGACGAGCCAGCCGAGCGGCGCCACATCTTGCGTGTACGCCACCGAGGCCCACGCGTCGTGCACGGACGGAGCGTACCCCGCTGCGAGCAGGACGCCCGTGATGGCCTGGTTCGCCACGAGAAACACGAGCACCGAGCCGAAGACGTAGCGCGCGCGTGCCCCGCCCGGGATCTCCTCGTCGAGGGTCGCACGTACGAGCGCGCGATAGCCCGTCCGCTCCTCGAGCCAGTCGAGGAGCGTCACACGGGCTCGCGATCGGCGCGACCGGAGCGGTACCGTCGGTAGCGCAGCAGGATGCGCCCGTTCCGTACGGTCACCTGCTGCGGGTCCAGCCCGCGCTGCGCGGGGCCCGCCGTGCGGGTGCCGTCGAGCGCAAAGGTGCTGCGGTGACACGGGCAGCGGAACATGCCTTCGGCTTCGCTCCAGTCGACGGCGCAGCCCGTGTGCGGACACGCGCTGTCGAGGAGCCGGACCTCATCGCCATCGCGGATGGCGAAAACCGCACCGCTGGTCGCCCGCGTGCGTTCCCAGGCGTCGCTGCGCTCGGCGACGACTGGCAAGCGCACGGGTCGGCGCTCGGGTAGCGAAGTCAGCGCCCCGAGATCGGCCTCGAGCTCGTTGCCATCGCGGCGACCGCGCAGGTAGAGCGCCGCGGGCATCGCGTACACGAGCGCGAGCCCGGCGCTCGCGGCGCCGAGGATCATGCCGAGGACAGTACGACGCGATTCAGCCAACTCGTTGCTCCTTGCGCAGCCACGCCCATAATGCACCTGCGGCGACGAACGTCACGGCTCCGATGATCTGCGACGTGGAGAGCCCGCAGAGTCCGCCGCGCTGATCGTCATCGCGCAAAATCTCGAGGCAGAAGCGCAGAGCGCCATAGCCCATGGTGAAAGCGACGAGCACCTCGCCCCGACGACGACGCCTGCGCCACACCCACATCGTGAAGCCGAACAGCAAGAAGCCCACGAGCGACTCGTAGAGCTGCGATGGGTGGACGGACATCGAGCGCAGCGCGTGCTCGGGGAGAAGGCCCTCGAGGCGCTGGTGGTCATAGGCCGGTGAGCCGGCAGGAAAGGTGATGGCCCACGGGCCACGCCACGGCCGGCCGAAGTCGCAGCCGTGGAGCAGGCAGCCGATGCGTGTGAGGCCGAGCCCGAGCGCCAACGACGGCACGGCGGCGTCCCCCCACGCGAGGATCGAGTGGCCGTCGGCGCGACAGAAGGCCCACCCGCCGAGGAACCCGCCGAGGAACCCGCCGTACGCCGCGAGCCCGCCATCGGAAAAGCGCAGCATCGACCCGACGTCGGGGAAGTGATCGAGGTTGGTGAGGAGATAGAGGAGACGAGAACCGAGCAGCGCTGCCGCGAGGGTGACGATGCAGAGCCACCCGGTACGGTCGAGGGGAAAACCGTCACGCTGCTCGACGAGCGCAGTGCTGACGAAGTAGCCGATGCAGATCGAGAGCGCCAGCGTCGTACCGTAAGCATATAGCGGGTGTCCTCCGGGCAAGCGGAAGAGGACCGGATGCACGCGCTACACGCCGATGAATAGGCGGTTGCCGAAGTTGCGCTCGAGCTTCGTGGCAAAGATCTTCTGCGCGGCGGACTGCACGTCGTACTGCACGCGCTTGAACTCGAAAAGACGCTCCTCGTCGTCGTAGATCGTGTAGCTCGCGCGCGGGTCGTAGTCGCGCGGCTGGCCGACGGAGCCGACGCTGATGATGTACTTGTAGCCGGGCCGCAAATTGAAGCGCGTGGCCACGACCTCGTGGACCTCGGTCTTCGACAGAGCGAACGACTTGCACAGATGCGAGTGCCCGATGAACGTGACGTCGGCGAGGCGGTCCCACTCGGGGAGGCAGCGCGCGGCCTGCTCGGGCGCGAAAATGTACTCGAACTCCTCGATGTTCACCGGCGCGCCGTGACAGAACGAGACGTGCCCCTGACGTACCTCGTACGGTAGCGACTTCAGCCACGTCATGTTGTCCGACGTGAGCATGTCGGCGTGGAGGTCCAGCGCCTGGCGCGCGGCATCGTAGTAGTAGCTGTAATCCATGCGGCCCGCGACGGCAGCGTCATGGTTGCCGAGGATGGTGTGGCCCGCGACCTTGCGGACCATGTCGCAGCATTCGTTGGGGCTGGCACCGTAGCCCACGGTGTCTCCGAGGCAGACGTACTGATCCACCTGCTCTTCCTTGAGCGCGGTCAACACCGAGCCCAGGGCTTCGACGTTCGAGTGGGTGTCCGAGAAGATGCCGATTCGCATAAGCGCCTGAAAGACGTTAGCGAACACAACCGGTCCGCGCAACCGTTGTCGACGGAGTCACCGTGTGTGTGGCAGACGTACCCCCGCGACGTGCTCGTGGAGCGCAATGCGCGCGTCGGAGATCTCCTCGATGAGCTCGTCGTCGAGGTCCTCGATCTCCTCGGGCGCCGCTTCGAAAGCGATGAGGTCGTCCTCGTCGAGCTCCGACACCTCGTCGTCGCCGAGAGCCTGCTTCTCCCCTGTGAAGACGTCGTAGAAGCGCCGCGTGAACGCGCGCACCAGCGTCTGCTCCCGCTGCGGCGCACGCACGGCCTCGTGCGCGTTCAGCACCTCCGGCGCCAGCACGAGCGCCCGACGCGCCACGCTGGCGACGAGGGCGTCGCGGCCGGTGGCCAGGGCATCTACTGCTGCACGCGCGGCCGGCTGCGCCGCACCGACGCGCGCGACGATGTGGGCGAGCGCATGGACCACGCGCTCGCGATCGTCACCCGCAACATCCCGCAGGCGCGCGCACAGGGGCATGACGGCCGGGCCGCCGAGGTCGCCGATGGCGCGCGCGACCTCGGTCCAGATCTCCGTAGGCTCGTCGAACAGCAAGCACACCAGCGCATCGATGGCGAGCGGCGTACCGAGGCGGCCGAGAGCGAGCGCGCACCCTTGACGCATGAAGGACTGCTTCGACCGCAGCCCGTCGATGAGCCAGCGCTCTGCGGGCGAGCCGAATGCGACGAGGTAGGGCAGCAGCGCCGAGGCTTCCGCGCGGCTCATGCGGCGCAGGAGCGCGAACAGCGGCGCGAGCGTCGTCACTTCTCGGCGGCGCGCGATGACCATCGAAGCCTCGAGCCGCAGGTCGCGATCCTCGAGCAGCCCGAGCAGCTCGCTGGAACTCAGCGATGAGAGATCCTTGCTCGGCTGCGGCACGCGCGGCTGCGGCACGCCCGGTGCGCGCGCGCGGGGCGTCGAGGTCGGCCGAGGCCGACGCGACGGTCGACCCCCGGCGCGCTGGAACGCCGCGTCCGCGAGCCGCTGGACCGGATCGTCGACCTGGAGGCGGAGCGCGTCGGCCTCGCGCAGCAGCAGCTCCCAGTTGGCGGCCTCCTCTGCCGGCTGCAGATCGCTCGGCTTGAGCCGCGCAGACAGCTCCGCGAACCGCCTGATCTCGAGCTCGACGAGCTCGCTCCACGGCGGCAGGTCCAGGACCTCCCCATCGGCTGCCCGCCGGACCGCACGCTCGGCCAGGCTGCGCGGCACGAACAGCCCTACCTCGACGGCGCGACGCACCGTCGCCGCCGACAGGCTGCGCCACATCTCGAGCGGGAAGCCGCGAATCTCGAGGAGGTAGCTCTCGGCAGCGGGCTCGCTCCAGCGCGCCACATGTGCGAGCGCTGCGCGCACCTGCGCCGGTGAGCCGCTGACGACCTCTTCGAGCGTCGGCAGCTCGATCACTGTTCGACCGAGGCGATCGTAGTTCGATGCGAAGAAGGCGGCGCGCGCGCGGTCGAAGTCGCGCGTGGCGACGGGTAGCTTTTCCATCGCCTGCCTGGCTTCGGTGACGAGGTGCCGGAGGTGGTCTGCGAGCGGCACCGTGACGGTGTGCGACACGACCGGCAGGTAGTCGCTGGCGAACAGCTCGAGCTCGATGGTGCAGCGACGTTGCAGCTGATCGAGCGCGACGCGGTGCGCGGCGCGGGACAGATCGAGCGGCACGTGCACGACGTGATTTTCGTCGGGGCGCCCACCGTCCTCGTCGGCGACGAAGGTGAGCACCACGAGCGGGAAGCTCGCCATGCGGTGGAGCTGCGGCCGGAGCGAGACCTGCACGTCGGTGCCGGCGAAGTGCTCGAGCTGCGCGTCCGGCAACGCCGCGCACACGACCACCCGCTCGTCGACGAACAGCGCAGTGGCGAGCTCGCGTGCGGCGATCCACCGCTCGAGGACCGCGGTGCGCGGATCGGGCACGTTCATCGTGGCGCGCGGCTGCGTCAGCTCTCGCTCGACAGCGAGCGGCGAGGCAGGCGACACCGCGGGCTCGGGCGTCGGCTCGACCGACGGGGCCATGACGACGGCACGCGCGAGGACCTCGTCGAGGTCCGGAACGGTCGCGTGCACGATGGTGGGCTCGGGCCGGGGCGGGAGCACGGGGGCCATGGCGGTGATCGCCTCCGTCACGCTGACCGGCGCGAGGAGCCGACTCAACCCAGCCGACCCGAACACGACTCGCGCCGCAAGCACGTAGTCTGGCGGCGGTACTGCATCGGCGGCGAGCAGCGTGAAGAGCTCGGCCCTCAGCGCGAGTTCGCGGTGCCTCTCCGACAGCGGCGCGACGTACACGAGGCGGAGCGCCATCGCATCGTGGAACAGCACCGAGATCTGCACGTCGGCCTCGGACTCGCAGCGCGGGCAGCGGACGCGGTTGATGTCGCCCTCGACAAGGCGACGTCGGAGTGCGCCGTCCTCTGCCGACACGGCACGCCACACCTCGGCGCCGAAGCGCTCGCCGCACGGGCAGCTGTAGACGACCTGCTCGCGCCGAGGATGGACGCTGCGACCCGTGTAGCTCTTCACGCCCCGGGAATAACATGCGGTCGCTCCGACGGTAAAGGCGCTGCCGGACGATGCATGTCTTTACCGCGACGACCACGTGGCCCACACTCCACCGCCGTGGACCCCCGCATCGAACCTTACGTCGAGGCCGCTCGCGGCTATGTCCGTCGTGCGCTCTCCCTCGAGCTCGACCAGAGCCCCGAGTCCCTCGCGTATGTCGACCACTACGTGCGCGCGACCCGCGATGCGAGCTTCGAGCCGGACGTGCTGCGCCTGACCGCTGCAGCCATCGGCGCGTACTTCGGCGAGGTGCTCATCGCGAGCTTCGGAGGCGGGTGGTCACTGGAAGGCGGGGAGGCGTCTCCGGAGCGCTGGCGCGTGGAGCTCGATCCGCCGTCGCTGACCTTGTCACCGGTGTCCATGGCGGCCTACGCGCTCGCTGGCGCAAGGGCCGCCGACCTCGGCCCCTACGACGACCACGTCACACCACCGCTGCGCGACGCCGCCGCCCTCGCCCAGCTCCTCGAGTCGAGCGCGCCCGTGGACGCGGAGTACTTCTACTCGCTCACCGGCCGGTTCGAGGCCGTCGAGCAGATGCGCGAGCTCCTCGCCGAGGTCGAGCGTCGGCGCGAGGCAGGCCCGCCGCCCGACGAGGTGGACCCCGACGCAGACGATGACGACGACAATGACGAGAAGCCCGCTCTGAATTGATCGAAGACAAACAGGAAGCAGGACCCGGGCGACGGACGATTCCTGCTTCCTGTCGCCGACGTCCTGTCCTCGTCAGCGAAGCTCGAGATCTTGCCCGACGTCGACCTCGAGGAGCCGCGCCGAGCCGGGGCGGTCGAGCGTCCACGTCCGCTCGCCGTGAGACATCAGCGCATCGAGCTGGTGCCCCGCACGCAGCGCGAGCGACATGGGGACGCCCTCGATGGCAATCCGCGCACTGCCCGCGGGCGCGCGAAGCACCCAGTGGGCACCGAGCGGCATGCCACCCGCGAGCTGGATGTCACCGCGCGCGGCGACGAGCTGGACGACACGGCTGTGGATCCGGCGAGCCGCGACAGGGCCGCTGACGACGGTGGCATGCAGCACCGCCCCCTCGATGGAGTCGAGCTCGAGCGCCCCGGAGAGAACGTCCGCGTCGACATCCCCGCGGATCGCCGCGAGGCGCTGCCGACCGCGCGTGGCGGTGGCGTGGACGCTGCCATCGATGTCGGTCGCGTGGATCGCGCCGCCCGTGGTGGACAGCACGACGCCGGCGCGGAGGCCGATCGCGTCGAGATCTCCGTCGAAGGTGCTGGCCTCGATCTGGACGGCGACCGGCGTGTCGACGGCGAGGTCGATGACGTAGCCAGCGTCGGTGGGCATGGGCATCAGGGCTTCGCCCACCCGTACGCCTGTCGCGATCTCGAGCCGACCGCCCTTCAGATCGACGCGTACGCGGAGGCGGTCGAGGCCCGCGCGATCCGGGGCACGCTTCGTGGCTGCGATGCGGACCTCATGGCGGTCCCACCCGCGCACCGTGAGCCGCCCTAGCGGCTGCACGATCACAACCTTCTCGACGCCAGGCGCAGGCACGTACGCAAACGTCACCTCGGTCTCGTCGGCGTTCGCAACACCGGCGAGCGCGAGCACCAGCGCCAGGGCGCCGAGCCGCTTCAAGGCGTCACACCTTCCCGCAGAAGCGCGTCTTCGTAGTAGCGGATCTCGGCGCGCCACGCGGACCGCAGCAGCGCTTCGCGATCGGGATCGGCACGCTGCTCGGACGCTATCTGCTCCGCCTGCCTGCGCGCCGACTCGAGGACACGCGCGCCCTCGGCGACTCGCGGATCGCCCTTGCGTGCGACCTCCTCGCGCAGCAGCGCGACCGCCTCGCCGTACTCGCGCTCGGCCCGGCGAAACGCGGACTGCGCACCCGAGACGATGGCCTCGTCGTTCATGGCGCGCAGGTGGGCGTCGCGCTGTCTACGCACGCCGAAGCCGCCGGCGACCACGATCACCGCGGCGCCCGTCGCGAGCACCAGCCACTGCCACGGGCGCCGCCGCACGCGTTCCTGCTCGCGCTCGGACGAGAGCGCGGCCATGACGTGCCGGAATCCGTCGTCGGTCGGTGCGGCTCCTTCGGCGTCACCGAGCGAGGCAAGCTGCGTTCGCGCCGTCACCAGCGACGCCAGCCTGTCCGAGCACGCGGCACAGCCCCGCACGTGCTCGACGAGCGAG
>JAYTLP010000291.1:0-15799 GCA_043729375.1 Myxococcales bacterium | reverse complement strand
CCACCGTCGAGCCGCCGAGCGAGGCCGCCCGCTTCTTGTGCGGGTGCCACCCGAACGGCGAGGCGCGCGACTGCATGCTCATCGACGCGGGGCGCAAGCAGCCGCTCGATCTCGCCGTCGAGGTCCCCGATGAGCCGCTCGGCGCCGTGGCCTCGCGCCGCGCCTGGGACGACGTGTACAAGCGCATCGCCGGCTACGTCGCGGAGCACCGCTCCACGCTGATCTTCGTCCCGAGCCGCCGCCTCGCGGAGCGCGTCGCGCACGACCTCGAGCCCCTCCTCGCGGCGCAGCTCGGCGAGAACCTGGTGGCGGCGCACCACGGCGCGCTCGCGAAGCACACGCGCCTGCTCGTCGAGCGCAGGCTGCAGTCGGGCGTGCTGCGTGCGGTGGTGGCCACTGCATCGCTCGAGCTCGGCATCGACATCGGGCACGTCGATCTCGTGTGCCAGATCGGCTCGCCTCGCTCGATCTCCGTGCTGCGGCAGCGCATCGGGCGGGCGCGCCACACTGTCGGTGGCACGCCGAAGGGACGCATCTTCGCGCTGACGCGCGACGAGCTCCTCGAGTGTATGGCCGGGGTCCAGGCGATGCGCGCCGGCACGCTCGACCGCCCGGTCGTACGCGACGCACCGCTCGACGTCCTGTCGCAACAGCTCGTCGCCACGGCCTCCGCGTCCGACTGGGACGAGGACTCGCTCTATCTGCTCGTGAAGGGCGCGGCCCCGTACGCGAGCCTGCCGCGCGAGCGCTTCGACCAGGTGCTGGCGATGCTCGGCGACGGGATCGCCACCCGCCGCGGCCGGCAGGGCGCGCACCTCCACCTCGACCGCATCGCGCGGACCGTGCGTGGTCGAAGAGGCGCGCGGCTCGCGGCGCTCACGTCGGGCGGCGCCATCCCCGACAAGGCCGACTACGTCGTCATCGAGGAGCCGACCGACACGGTGGTCGGCACGCTCGACGAGGACTTCGCCATCGACAGCTCGGCCGGTGACATCTTCCTGCTCGGCTCGACCGCGTGGAAGATACGGCGCGTCGTCCAGGGCCAGGTCCGCGTCGAGGACGCGCACGGCCAGCCCCCGAGCATCCCCTTCTGGAACGGCGAGGGCCTGGCGCGTACCCACGAGCTGTCCGTCGATGTGGGCACGCTGCGCAGCTCGCTCGCCGACTACGTCCGTCGCATCGGCGCCGGAGAGGCCGACGTCGCGCGCGAGGCGTTCGGGTGGCTGTCCGACCAGTGCGCCGTCGACACCGCCGGCGCGTCGCAGGCGCTCGACTACATCGCGGAGGGCATGTCTGCGCTCGGTGCGCTCCCCACGTCCACTGCGCTCGTCGCGGAGCGCTTCTTCGACGACTCGGGTGGCATGCAGCTGGTCGTGCATGCGCCACTCGGTGCGCGCGTGAACCGCGCGTGGGGGCTGGCCCTGCGCAAGAGCTTCTGTCGCAGCTTCGACTTCGAGCTCCAGGCCGCGGCCACCGACGATGCGGTGCTGCTCTCGCTCGGGCCCCAGCACAGCTTCCCGCTCGAGACGATCTTCGCCTTCGTGCACTCGACCGTAGCCCGGCACGTGCTCGAGCAGGCCATCCTGCAGTCGCCGATGTGGGAGACCCGCTGGCGCTGGAATGCGACGCGCTCGCTCGCGGTGCTGCGTCATCAGGGCGGCAAGCGGACGCCACCGCAGCTGCTGCGCCTGAAGGCCAACGATCTGCTCGCGGCGGTGTTCCCGATGCAGGTCGGCTGTCAGGACAACCACGCCGGAGCGGAGCTCGAGCTGCCGGACCATCCGCTCGTGAAGGAGACGATGGACGACTGTCTCCACGACGCGATGGACATAGAAGGCCTCGTGCGGCTGCTCGAGGCACTCGAGAACAAGACCATCACGATCACGGCGCGCGACACGACTGCGCCGTCTGTGTTCGCGCACGCAATCCTCAATGCCAACCCGTACGCGTTCCTCGACGACGCCCCTCTCGAGGAGCGTCGTACGCGCGCGGTGCAGCTCGGGCCGCGCCCCGCGCGCGGCGCCTCGGGCCTGCGCGAGGCCGATCACCTCTCCATCGATCCCGCGGCCATCGACGCCATCATCGCCGAGGCCGCGCCGCAGCCGCGCGATGCCGACGAGCTGCACGACCTCCTGCTGAGCGTCGGGCTGTGGCGCGCAGAGCCACGCTGGTCGGCCCTGTTCGAGACGCTGCGTCGCAGCAAGCGTTGCGTCGAGGTCGAGATCGCAATGCACGGCGACTTCTGGGCGGCCACCGAGCGCGTGCCGCTCGTACGCGCCGCGTACCCCGAGGCGCACATCGGCGACGACGTGGCTGCGCAGCTCGCTCAGCTCGGGGATCGCATCGCGACGTTCGATGCCGAGAGTGCCTGCACGCTGCTCGTCGGCGCCCGCCTTCGCCTCGTCGGGCCGCGCACCACCGCCGAGCTCGCCGCCGAGCTTGCGCTGCGCGAGTCGGACATCGCCATCGCGCTCGCGCGTCTCGAGGCCGACGGCCAGGTGCTGCAGGGCCACTTCCGAGGGGTGGAGCAGGCACGCGCGGAAGCTCCCCGGGTGATCGAGTTTTGCGAGCGAGGGCTGCTGCAGCGCATGCACCGTCGCACGCTCGGTCGGCGGCGGTCGCAGATCCGGGCGGTGTCGCAGCAGGACCTCTACCGCTTCCTCTTGCGCTGGCAGCACGTCGCACCGGGCACGCAGGTCCACGGCATCGAGGGACTGCGGCACGTGATCGAGCAGCTCGAGGGCCTCGAGGTCCAGGCCTCCGCATGGGAGCGCGACATACTCGCGCAGCGCATCGCCGACTACGAGCCCGCATGGCTCGACGAGCTCTGCCTGTCTGGCGAGGTGGCGTGGGGGCGTCTCCGGCTGGCCCCGCCCGATCCGGAGAAAGCGCCGCGACGTCACGCGGGCGCGTACGGGCCCGCGGGCGCCATCTCGCTGTTCCTGCGCGAGCACGGTGACTGGCTCGTCTCGCCCGCGCTCGACGAGGCGTCCACCGCACCGTCGACGTGGCCGGGCCTGTCCGAGCTCGCGCGCCGCATAGCCGAACACTTCGAGCGTCGGGGCGCCGCGTTTCTCTCGGAGCTGCAGGGCCACACGCGCGGCCTCGCAGCGACCGACCAGGTCCAGCTCGTCGACGATGCACTGTGGGAGCTGGTGCGTCACGGCGTCGTCGCGTCCGACGGCTTCGATGGGCTGCGCGCGCTGCTCGGTCGTCGTCGCAGCAAGACCCCGGCCCGCTCCATCGGCCGCTGGTCGGCCATTCACCGCGACGCGAGGCCGCGCGGCGAGGAAGCGGGCGCGCTGGGCGATGGGAGCCCGACCGAGCATGCCTGGTTGTATCTCCGTCGCTACGGCGTCGTTACTCGCGACCTCCTCGCGCGCGAGCCGCTGTCGCCGCCGTGGCGCGCGCTCGTCGACACCTATCGTCGCCTCGAGGCCCGCGGAGAGATCCGTGGCGGCCGCTTCGTCACGGGGCTCATCGGGGAGCAGTTTGCACTGCCCGAGGCGCTCGAGCAGCTCGAGCGCCTGCCGAGGATCGTCGAGGGCGCGCCGCAGGTCGACTCCGTTGCGGCCGCCGATCCGCTCAACCTCGCCGGCATCCTGTCGCCTGGACCTCGCCGCTCTGTGCTGTCGAGCGAGCGCGTCTTCCTGGACGACGGGGTGCCGCGGAGGCCGGTGGAGGCCGCCCATCCGCCTTCGAGTCTGGTCATCACCGACACCCTGAGCGCGTAGCCGCCTTCCCTCGGACCGCGTTCCCGTGGCACGCTTTCGGGCATCCAGCGGGTGGGTGGTTACGTTGTTTCGGGGGGGAGGATGCGTGTGCGTATGAAGAGTCTACTTTGGTCGTCGAGCAGCCTCAGCCCATGACGGCGCGGCTCGTCTCCAGTCAGACCGTGGCGATGCTCGACGAGCCCGGCCTCGAGCGCGTCCGCGCCGTGCTCCAGCACGCGCGCGCCTTCGTCGAGGAGTGGTTGCTCCGCGTGTTGCCCTCGCAGGAGACGCCGCCCACGCGACTCCACGACGCCATGCACACGTCCGTCATCCCGGGCGGCGGTCGCGCGCGCCCGCTCCTGTGTCGCCTCGTAGCCGACGTGTATGGCCGCGGCGACGACGAGCTCGTCGGCCGGATGGCCGCCGCCGTCGAGCTCGTGCACTGTGCGTCGCTCGTGCAGGACGATCTGCCCTGCTTCGATGGCGCCGACACGAGGCGCGGCCGCCCCGCATGCCACAAAGCCTACGGTGAGGCGACCGCCATCCTCGTCGGCGATGGATTGCTGACGCTCGCCTTCGAGACGCTCGCCAACGCCTCGCCCCGCCGCGCGGCCACGGCGTTTCGTCTCATCGGCCTCCTGACGAGCGCCGCGGGCTCCGCAAACGGCGTCATCGGCGGGCAGGCCCTCGAGCTCGAGCCCCACGAGGTCGACGTTGGCCTCTACCACAGCCAGAAGACCGCAGCGCTCTTCCGGGCTGCCGCGGCCGGCGGCGCGATCATCGCAGGCGAGGAGTCCGAGGTCGCGCGCTGGGCCCGCATCGGTGAGCTCATCGGCGTCGCGCTGCAGATCCGTGACGACGTCGAGGACGTCACGTCCACGGAGGAGCGCACCGGCAAGACCGTGGGCCGTGACGCGGCGCTCGGGCGACCCAACGCGGCGCTGCGAGAAGGCGTCGTGGCGGCTCGGTCACGTCGCGACGCACTCGTCGATGGCGTGCGCGAGCTGCTCGGCCCGTCCACGCCTCAGACCGAGGCCCTCCACCTCCTCGTGCGCGAGGCCACGCGGCCTCGAACGGGGTAGCTACCGGCGCGAAAAGCCGAGGCCGCCGAGGCGGAGCGTCCAGCGCGCGAGCTCGGCGGTCGAGAGGTGCGAAAAAACCTCGTCGTAGATGCCAGGGTGCCGCTGCGCGGTCGCGTTCATGAATCCGATGAAGCCGGCAAAGCCCAGCTCGTCGCGCACGAACTCGGCGTAGGTCGCTCCGCCTCGCGCGTGCAGCGTGGCGAACGCGTCGTCGAGGAGCGCGTTCACGGCGTGCGGGCTGCGCGGGTTCGACGGGCGCTCGCTCATCATGAGCGCGAGGCCGCCCATCACCTTCAGCACCGGCGGCTCGGTCCAGCAGGCGGCGAGCGCGCGACGGGACAGGCGGTCCGCGTGCAGGCACTCGACGAGCGCGTCGGAGACGGGCTGGAAAGACCGCAACATCGACCCGAAGCCACAGAACGTGAGCGGAGAGTGCCGCGCCGCTGCGTCGCCTACGAGCAGCACATTGTCGCCCGGTGAGGCCGGCATCGGCCTCAGACGCGTGTACGCCGGGATGTAGCCGTAGGTGGCCTTGGTGAGCACGGGCGTGCCGCGCTTGTAGCGGGGGAGCGTGGCGAAGAAGCGCTCGTACAGAGACAGCAGCGGACGAGCGGGCAGGCGGTCCGGCTCCTCGTAGTAGAAGAGGTAGGTCGTCAGCACGTCGTGCCTCGACGGGAATCCTTCCCAGACGTGCTGGCGGCCGTCCTCGACGTCCTCGGTGGTGACGAGGATCTCGCCGCGCTTCGGATCGAGCTCGTCGTCGGCCTGGCCGAGCGGGATCCCCGCGAGGACGCCGCCGACCGTCGGGCACACCAGATCGAAGCGAGCGTGAGCGCTCGACGCGCCGGTGCCGTCGAGGAGCACGCGGCCGGTCAGCTTGCGTTGACCGACGGTCACCTCCACACCTTGTTTGCCGCGTGCATAGCTCGTGAGCGCGTGGTGCGGGAGCAGCGTGGCGCCGGCCGCACGCGCCTTGTCGACGAGCGCTTCGAGGAGCGGCGCTGCCGCGACGACGCAGTCGAGCACGCCGCGCACGGGATAGGTTCCGCCGCCGTGCCAGCGACAGATGCCGAGGTCGTAGTCCGCCTCGACGAGCGCCTCGACCTCATCGGGTAAAAAGAGGCCCGAGTGCACGAGCGGCGCCAGCTCGAGACGACTCGCGTTCCATTCGCGGTGCGAGCGACCGATCTCGCCCCGATCGAACACTGCGACCTTGAGACCACGGCGCGCAAGGTATGCGGCGTAGAAGAGTGAGAGGCCACCTCCAGCGAGGAGCACGTCGAAGTCGAGGTCACCGTCCGGCCCGTGGTCGCTGACGGTGAGGGAGCGCCGATCGTTCCAGCGCGCCTCGAGGTCGGCGACGTGCGCGAACGTCGCCTCGCCATCGGGCAGCGCGGCGAACGCTGCCGTGGTGAGCGGAAAGTCGTGCATCAGCGCAGCCCGCAGGCGACGAGCTCCGCGCGCAGCGCATCGTCCTCGGGGCCGACGGAAGCGAGCGACGCGATCGGCAGCGACGGTCCGAGCAGCGCGCTGCTCGCCACGGCGACGAGGCCGAGCTTGCCAGCGAGCGACACGCGCGCGCGGCTGGAGATCGAGTCGTAGCCGTTGTCGCGGATCGCCGTGCCGATGGCCGAGTAGATGAGGCGGCTGGACGCGATGGCGAGCCGGCACCCGCGCGGGAGCAGCGGGACGCCGAGATCGGCCGCTGCGTAGTGGGCGTCTGCGCGCGCGAGCAGCGCGGCCACGGCCTTCCGCGCTCCCGGGCTGGCCGGCCCCTTCGACAGCGTCTGCGGATCGGCACCGACCTCCGCCAGCAGCTCGGCGGGCAGATACACGCGGCCGCGGCGCGCATCCTCGCCGACGTCACGCGCGATGTTCGTGAGCTGCATTCCCACACCGAGATCGGCCGCGCGCAGCAGCGCCACGTCACCGCGGTAGCCCATGATGCGCGTCATCATGAGGCCAACGGTGGAGGCGACCCGGAAGCAGTACGCGAGGAGCTCGTCCCAGCGCTCGTAGGTGGCGCCGCGTGCGTCCATCTCCATGCCTTGCAGCAGCGCCTCCGGCAGCGCACGCGGGATGTCGTAAGCGCGCGCCACGAGCGCGAAGGAGCGATCGATGGGCGAGTCGAGCGCCTCGTCGCGATAGACGGCGTCGAGCCTCGTGCGCAGGTCATCGACTCGACGCAGCGCGCCGGCGTCGTCGCCTTCATCCACCGCGTCGTCGGCGCGGCGACAGAGCGCGTACAGCGCCCACGAGGCTTCTCGCACGCGCGCGGGCAGGAGCAGCGACGAGAGGTAGAAGCTCTTCGAGTGGTGCGCGATCCACGCGCGGCAGGCAGCACGATCGGCCGGGGCGAGGCGCGGGACGACGCGCGGCAGGAAGTCGGCGTGCATCGTCTAGAACAGCCGCGGTGCGCGCAGGAGCCACACCCAGCCGAACAGGTGCCCGACGTGATGGGCCCTTCGCATCGCCACGGAGGTGATGCCGAGTAGCCCACCACCCAGCGTCACGATGCCTCCGACGATCATGTGGACCATCGCCTCGAGCCTGCCGGCAGGCACCCGGTGGCCGTCGAGGGCGACCGCGAGCCCTGCGCCGAGGAGCGCGCCGGCGAGGACCGCAAACACACGAGCTGCAAAGCCACGATCGGAGGTGGTGGACATCGGAGCACTCTACCGCGCGTGAGTCGCCGCGATCGGATCGCGCGCGTTGCCGGTGCCGGGGTACGCGGGCACGAGCCGGTCAACCACCTTGGCCGACGAGATCACGCCGGGCAGGCCGGCCCCGGGATGCGTCCCCGCGCCGCAGAAGTAGAGGTCGTCGATGTCCTCGCTGCGGTTGTGGAAGCGGAAGTAGGCCGACTGCGTCAGCGTCGGCTGGATGGAGAACGCGGAGCCGCGCTCGGACGCGAGCTCGTCCCTGAAGTGTCGCGGGCTGATGATACGGCTGGTGACGAGGTTGTCGCGGAGGCCGGGGATCCCGCGCTGCTCGAGGGCCGCGAAGATCTTGTCGACGTAGCGCGGCTCTTCTGCAGCCCAGTCGGTCCCGGAGTCGAGGTGCGGCACGGGTGAGAGCACATAAAAATTCTCGCAGCCGGGCGGTGCGAGCGTCGGATCGGTGCGCGTGGGGGCGTGCAGGTAGAGGCTGAAGTCCTCGGCGAGCACCTTCTTGTCGAAGATGTCATCGAGCAGCTCCTCGTAGCGCGGGCCGAGGAGGATCGTGTGGTGCGCCTGGTCGGGGTATGTCCGCTTCGTGCCGAAGTACACGACGACGAGGCCCATCGAGTAGTCGAGCTTGTCGATGCGGCGGTCGGTGTTCTTGCGACGGTAGGCGGGGTCGATCATGTGCTTGTAGACCGTCGGTGCGTCCGCGTTGCAGACCACGAGGTCGGCGGGCAGGGTGGCGCCACCGACGAGTCGCACGCCGGTGACCTTCGGGCGCTTGCCACGCTTCTCCACGACGATCTGGTCGACCTGCGTCGACAGGCGCAGCTCGCCGCCCAGGTCGACGAAGAGCTTCGTGAGCGCGTCCACGATGGCGCCGGTGCCGCCCTGTGCGAACCACACGCCCCACTTGCGCTCGAGGAAGGCGATGAGCGCGTAGATGCTGGTGGTCGAGAATGGATTGCCACCAACGAGCAGCGGGTGGAACGACAGCACGGTGCGGATCGCCGGGTCCTTCACGAACCGCTTCACCAGCGAGTACACCGACAGGTGCGACCGCAGCTTGATCATCTGGGGGACGATGCGCGCCATGTCGACGAAGCGCAGGAACGGCACGTCGGACAGCTGCTCGAAGCCGACCTTGAAGATGGCCTCCGAGGCGGCGACGAACTTGCGGTAGCCGTCGACATCGTCGGGGTTGAAGCGCGCGATCTCCGCAGCCATGCGTTCGGCGTCGCCGGTATAGTCGAAGCTTCGTCCGTCGGCAAAGCCGATCCGGTAGAACGGATCGACGGGAACCAGCGTGAGGCGCTCGGCCATGTCGACGCCGGCGAGCGCGAACAGCTCGTCGAGCACGAAGGGCGCAGTGATCACCGTCGGACCGCCGTCGAACGAGAAGCCGGCGTCGCGATAGACGTACGCGCGCCCGCCGGGCTGATCACGCTTGTCCACGAGGGTGACGCGGAAGCCACGCGCCTGTAGCCGGATCGCGGCGGCGAGCCCACCGAAGCCAGCACCGACGACGACGACCTTTGGACCGGAGATGTGTGCCATGACGTGCGCAGTCTGCCTCAAAAATTTCGACGCGGAGCGCGTGCGCAGATGTTTCGCATTCCCGTCACAGAAAATCGCTTCTCTGTTGCGAAGTCGTGTGTCTACATTCCGCGCGAACGAGGGGGAATCGCACAAAACATGCTCGCACCTGCTGGGACCATCCCGCGCCGCTGGAACGTCACCGACTCTGCCGATATCTACGCAGTGCCGTCGTGGGGCGGTGCCTATTTCACCATCAACGAGGCGGGCAACGTGAGCTGCACGCCCGCCGGGAACGCTCCGGTGACCCGCGAGGGCGTGACGTCGCCGACGCCGGGTGCGATAGACGTGAAGGAGCTCGTCGACGAGGTTCGTCGGCGCGGCATCGGCCTGCCACTCCTCATCCGCTTCTCGGACATTCTCAAGCACCGCATCACCGAGCTCAACGAGGCGTTTCGCCGGGCCATCGGCGAGTACGGCTTCAAGGGCGAGTACCGCGGCGTCTACCCGATCAAGGTCAACCAGGATCGCTATGTCGTCGAGCAGATCACCGCCGTCGGCAAGAGCTTCCACTATGGCCTCGAAGCCGGTTCCAAACCCGAGCTCCTCGCGGTCCTCGCGATGCTCGAGGACGAAGAGGCCGTCATCATCTGCAACGGCTACAAGGACGAGGAGTACGTCGAGACCGCGCTGCTCGCGCAGAAGCTCGGCCGGACGATCATCCTGGTCGTCGAGAAGTACTCCGAAGTGCCGCTCATCTGCGATATCGCGAAGCGCACCGGCGTTCGCCCGCACATCGGCATGCGCGCCAAGCTGTCGACGCGCGGCTCGGGCCGCTGGGAAGCCTCGGGCGGCGATCGCAGCAAGTTCGGGCTCACGTCGGCCGAGATGATCCAGGCAGTCGAGTACCTGAAGGCGAAGGAGCTGCTCTCGTCGTTCGAGCTCCTGCACTTCCACCTCGGCTCGCAGATCAGCGCCATCCGCTCGGTGAAGAACGCGATGCGCGAGGCCGGTCGGTTCTACGTCGAGCTGTGCAAGCTCGGCGCGCCGCTCAAGTTCCTCGACGTGGGCGGCGGTCTCGGCGTCGACTACGACGGCTCGCAGTCCAACTTCTCGTCGTCGATGAACTACTCGATGCAGGAGTACGCCAACGACATCGTCTATTCCATGATGGAGCTCTGCGATGCCGAGGGCATCGCCCACCCCACGCTCGTCTCGGAGTCGGGGCGCGCGGTCGTCGCGCACCACGCCGTGCTCATCATCGACATCCTCGGCGTGTCCGAGTTCGACGTGGGCAAGGTCCCCGACACCGCGCCCGAAGGATGCCCTCCCGTCGTGCGCAACCTCATCGACGCCAACAAGGAGGTCTCGCGCAAGAACTTCCTCGAGGTCTACCACGACGCGCTCGAGTACAAGGACGAGTGCATGACGCTCTTCTCGCTGGGGCACCTCACCCTGGCCGAGCGAGTCGTCGCCGAGCAGGCGTTCTGGAGCCTCTGCCAGAAGATCCTGCGCATCGTGCGCGAGCTCAAGGAAGTCCCCGACGAGCTCGAAGGCCTCGAAAAGGCGCTCGCGGACACCTACTTCTGCAACTTCTCCATGTTCCAGTCGCTGCCCGACAGCTGGGCCATCGACCAGCTCTTCCCGATCCTCCCCATCCACCGCCACGACGAGGAGCCTTCGCGGCGCGCGGTGCTGGCGGACATCACGTGCGACTCCGACGGCAAGATCGACAGCTTCATCGACCGACGCGACGTGAAGCACGTCCTCGAGCTGCACCCGCTCAAGGACGAGGAGTACCACCTCGGCATCTTCCTCGTCGGTGCGTACCAGGAGATCCTCGGCGATCTCCACAACCTGTTCGGTGACACCAACACCGTCATCGTGTCGCTCGGCGAGGGCGGTGGGTACCACATCGATCACGTCGTTCCCGGCGACTCGGTCACGTCCGTCCTCAAGTACGTCAGCTACTCGCCCGAAGATCTCGTCGCGCGCATGCGCCGCTTCACCGAGAGCGCCATCCGCACCAAGCGGATGACGCTCGAGGAGTCGCGTGCGCTGCTCCGCATGTACGAGGCCGGCCTCGGCGGCTACACCTACCTCGAGCGCGACTGACGGTCAGACGAGCCGTCCATCCGGGGCGGCTCGTCCTCTGATGAGGAACGCACCGCGCAACCCGTACGTCGTTCTCGCCATCTGCTGCCTCAGCCTGTTCCTCGTGACCATGGACGTCACGGTGATCAACATCGCCTTGCCCGCGATCCGGCGTGATCTGCACGCGTCGGTCGCGGGCCTGCAGTGGTCCGTCGACGGCTACACCGTCGTCATCGCGAGCTTCCTGTTGCTGGCGGGGGCGACGGGCGACCGCCTCGGCCGTCGTGGCACGTTCCAGGCTGGCCTCGCGCTGTTCAGCCTCGGCTCGCTGCTGTGCAGCCTTGCGCAGACCACCACGATGCTCGTCGTGTTCCGCATGTGCCAGGCGCTCGGCGGTGCGATGCTCAATCCGGTGGCGATGTCGATCATCGTCACCACGTTCATCGACCCGCGAGCCCGCGCACGTGCGATCGGGCTGTGGGGTGGCGTGTTCGGGGTATCGATGGCCATCGGCCCGCTGCTCGGTGGCGCGCTCACGGAGCACGTGGGCTGGCGCTCGATCTTCTGGATCAACGTCCCCATCGGCCTCGGCGCCCTCGCGCTGACGACGAGGTTCGTCCCCGAGTCGCGCGCGGCCCGGCCGCGTCGCCTGGACCCGGTCGGCCAGCTCCTCGTCGTCGTCACGCTCGGCACCCTGACGAGCGCCGTGATCGAGGGGCGCCGCGCGGGCTGGAGCTCGCCGCTCATCGGCCTCCTCTTTGCCGCGGGCACGCTCGCCCTCCTGGCCCTCGTGCTCTACGAGGCCCGTCGCACGCAGCCGCTCGTCGATGTGAGGTTCTTCCGCAGCATTGCGTTCTCTGCTGCGACCGTCACGGCAGTCATCGTGTTCTCGTCGTTCGCCGCGTTCCTGTTCCTGAACTCGCTCTACCTCCAGGAGGCGCGCGGGCTCGCGCCATCGCAGGCTGGTTTGTACACGCTGCCGATCGCGGTCGCGCTCGTCGTATGCGCGCCGCTCTCGGGGCGCCTCGTCGCGGGGGGCCATGCGCGGGTGGCGCTCGTCCTCGCTGGCCTGAGCATCGGGCTCGGCGGCCTCCTCCTCACGCACCTTTCCATTCGTACTTCCACGCCGCACCTGCTCGTTGCGTACGCCACGTTCGGCGTCGGCATGGGTCTCGTGAACGCGCCCATCACCAACACGGCCGTCACGGGCATGCCCCGCGCACAGGCCGGGCTTGCCTCGGCCATCGCCTCGACGAGCCGGCAGATCGGGAGCTGCCTCGGAGTTGCTCTCGCCGGCGCCATCGCGGGTGGCGGCCTCGCCGCGGCGCACGGCCCCGAGTTCGCCGCGGCTACGCACCCCATGTGGTGGGTGGTCGTCGCCGACGGAGTCGCGATCGTCGCGCTCGGTCTCGTGTCGACCGGTGCGCGAGCGCGGGCGAGCGCGCTGCGCGTGGCGCACCTCGTCGAGGAGCCAGCGGCGCTCGCGTAGCGGTGTTACTGCAGGCGGGTCTTCAGGTGGAGCGGCAACCTGTAGACCGCGAGGTCGAGCTGCCCGTCGAGCGCGATCTCGGCGCTCCGTGACTGGATCGCCTTGAAGACGCCCATGCCGAGCGATAAAAAGTCGAGGTGCGCCGTGATGGCGACCGGCGACGTGGCGTTCGCGGCGACCGTGCCCACGGGCTTTCCCGACGAGACGACGGGCGCGCCGGCGAGGCTCACCTGGTACTGGATGTTGCCGAGCGGCACCGCGAACGCGTTCGTGTTGCGAACGCCGAGGAGGATGGTGAGGTCGGCGCCGCTGATGTTGAGGTTGCCGACGCCCGCGCTCGTGAAGTGAACGTCGGGGAGCTGCGGCACGGGGAACGTGCCCGAGGTGCTGAGCGGCACCTGCAGCACACCGATCGGCGTGCCGAAGCCGAGGGTGGTGGCGAGGGTGTAGGCGACGGTCCGCTTCCGGAACAGGTCGTCGAGGGAATGCGCGAGCGCGACCCACTGGATCGACAGCGGCACGTGGACCTCACCGAGGCCGCTCGCGGGCACGTGTACCGCCGAGGACGTGGAGCCGGCGACGAACTGGTGCCCGTCGACCGTGATCTGGTACGAGAGGGTCGCGAGATCGACGCCAATCGGGTTCGGGTTGGTGACGGCCAGCACGAAGTCCACGGAGAGGCCCTGGAAGCTGACCTCCTTGATGTCGACGCGCTTCAGCGTGACGGTCGGCTTCTGCGCGATGGAGGAGAGAAACGCGCAGGAGCCGAGCAGAAGCGGCAGCAGGACGACGACGAACGGGCGACCGGTCATCGCGCGTCAGTTCGGGGGCGGCGCGCCGCCACCGTTGCGGGTCGGCTGCCTTGCAGGCGGCGAGGACGGTGCGGGCTGCGCACTGCCGGCCGGAACGGCGCCGAGGCGCTGGCGCATCGCCATGAAGCGAGCTGCACCCAGGTCCGCGCCCCGCAGGTTGTTCTGCGCGATGTACTCGTTCACGTGGGTGATCCGGTCCGCCGTGGCGGGGTGGTCGGAGAGATAGCTGAGCAGCTTCGGCGTCGCGCCCTGCTGCGCTTCCAGCTTCGTGAAGAAGGTGGTGAGGCCGCGCGGGTCGTAGCCGGCCATGCTCGAGTAGCGGGCGCCGTACTCGTCGGCCTCCGTCTCGTCGGCGCGGGAGTGCACCAGCATCGTGCCCTTCGACACCACGCCCGACGCGATCTGTCCGACGAGGCCGGGGTTCGTGCCGAGCGCCATCGCCGAGACGGCCTCGAGGCCGTGCTGCGCGACGAGCTGGCGCGCGCTGTGGCGAGCGACGACGTGACCCGCCTCGTGCGCCATGACACCGGCGAGCTCCGCCTCGTTGTGCGCCGTGAGAAGGAGACCGGAGTAGACGTACAGATAGCCGCCTGGCGTGGCGAAGGCGTTGACAGTCGCCGGGTCGTCGATGACGTTCACCTGCCACACCACGTCCGGACGGTCCTTCTTGCCGAACGCGATGACCTTGTCGGCGACGCCGCGAACGTACATCTGCACCGCAGGATCGTTCAGGTACTTCACGTGCTGGTTCTGCTCGAGGTCGTTCTTCACCTGGAGCCCGAGCGAGTTCTCCTGCTCGTTGGAGATGAGGAGCTGCGCCGCCATCGTTTCCGTGGTGCGGATCCCGCTGTTCACGGTGGCGCACGAGGCCAGCGCTACCGCGCAGACCGACGGGAGGAGTGCCTTACAGAACGCGAGGCGGCGCATGCTCGTTCCTTACTGTGCCGGGGGCGGACGGAGCGGGGCCGGGGACATGTCCGGCTCCGAGGTGGTCTTCGTGGTGCTCTTCGAGTGCGCGCAACCGCTCATCGCCACGACGGGCAACAGCACTGCGACGCAGAGAACTGCGAGGATCGTCTTCATGTGGTCAGGCTCCCTGGACTACTGCTTGGTGAAGGACCACGTGTACGTGGTCGTGCAGTCGGTCTTGATCGAGCAGCCGACGTGGTTCGAGTCCGTGTTCGTGTAGCTCGCCGTGAAGGTGTTGTCGGCCGTGAGCTGGAGCAGGTTCTCGACGTGGCGGTGCTCGGTGCAGCCGGCGCCGTCATCGATGTTGTTGTCGCGGACCAGCGTGCCCTGGTTGTCGCTGAACGGAAGCGGGTTCGACGCCGTTGCGCAGGCAGCGTTCACGGGGTTGCCCGGGCAGCTTGCACCGTTGGAGGGCTCCGGGGGGGTGCCGCCGACCTTGCCGAGGCCGATGTTACCGGCGCCGTCGTTGGTGAGCGTGAGGTCGATGCCGACCGTCGGGTTGGCCGGGTCGTTCGGGTTGACCATGCAGCCGTCGCTGATGACGTTGAGCGAGGTGACCTTGTACGGGCCACTCTGGAGCTTGTAGAGCTTGAGCGTCATGTCCGCAGTGCCGGCGTCGTCGCCGCCGAGGATGCCGCTACCGCCGCAGCCGACGAGCAGCAGCGAGCCGAGAGCAAAAGTGCTGAGAATTTTCATGTGAGTCTCCTTGTAAGGTGATGCTGAGATGCTTACTGGTCGCGCGAGCTACCGCCCGTGTTCATCTTTTTCTCTGCCTTGACCGCCGCAGCGGGCGCGGCCGGCGTCGCAGGCTTGCCGGCGTGGTGCTCCTTCGGCTCCTTGCCGGCCGGGGCGGCGGGCTCGGCTGCGACGGGCGCAACCGGTGCGGGCGCAGCAGCGGCGGCGGCCGTCAACGTGGCGACCTGCGTCTTCAGCGTGTCGACCTCGGTCTTGAGAGCGTCGCGCTCGGTGGTGACGGTGGAGAGCTGCGTCTTCGTCTTGTCGAGCTCTTCCTTCGACGGGTCACAGCCGGTCATGGTGGCCAAGAGGCCGGCGACGCAGAGCATGCTTCGGAAGTTCATTGAATGTCTCCTGGAGTGGGGGGTACGTAAGTCGCGGCACGGTAGCGGCCTTACCCCGATCTATGCAAGCGACCAGATCCCCGCGGCTTGTGATGCTCGCGCGGGCCATTTCGTCGTCGCTACTCGCAAGGACGATCCGATGCCTCGCTCCATGCCGTCACTGGATGTAGTGAGGCGTGAGCGTGCCGCACACCGGCTGCACCTTGTCGAGCGCCGCGCCTGGCACCCCGGTGGTGATCTGGCCCGACGTCGAGACGCGACCGTGCAATCCCACGAGCACCGAGCCCGCATCGCACGTCCAGCTCACGTCGGTGTGGCTGATGCCCGCGCCCGCGCCGTAGTCGTAGCCGCCATAGCCCGCG
>JAYTLP010000290.1:0-4053 GCA_043729375.1 Myxococcales bacterium | reverse complement strand
CTTCGTGAACGAGGCCAGTCTGCAGCTCGTGAGCTGGAACCACAACGAGGCCCCGCTCAATCCGGGCCCGCAGCTCACCTATCCCGGCATCGTCCTCGGCACATCCGGCTTCCCGCTGATCCTCAAGGAAACGCACCTGCGCCTCGTCGATCGCTCCACCTTCAACGTGGACAACCTCGGCGGTTCGCACGTCATCAAGGCGGGTGTGGAGCTGAGCAACATCTCGGCGAGCCAGACCTTCCCGAACAACAAGGACGGCTCGTTCAACTTCCTCACCGATACGTCGACGCTGCCCAACACGGCGACGATCGCGGTGGGCTTCACCGATCCCAACGGGATCACCGACGCACAGGCAAGCGCCACGGGCGTCACGACCGGTGTCTACGTGAACGACGAATGGCGCATGCAGCCCAACTTCACCCTCTCGCTGGGCCTGCGGCACGACGCCGAGTTCAACACGATGAACAACAAGTACACCGTGCCGTGGGCGAGCGACCCGGTGCTCCAGGCGATCCCCGCGCTCAGTGAGTACCTGAACACGGGCAACCGGAAGAACCAGCTCGGCAACTTCTCGCCGCGCGTCTCGTTCTCGTGGGATCCCACCAACAAGAACCAGACCTTCGTGCGCGGCGGCTTCGGCATCATCTACGACCGCGTCACGAGCTTCATCGGCTTCCAGGAGCGGAAGAACTCCACCTGGCGCACGTACAACTTCACCAATCCCGGCACGACTGATCCCGCCGTGCTTCGTGCGCGCGTCATCGCAGGCCAGTCCGGCTCACCCGCGCCGATCCTCATCAAGCACGACATGAAGACACCGCACAGCCTGCAGGGCTCGTTCGGCATCGGCCACCAGTTCACGAGTGAGTTCGGCCTCAACGTGGACTACGTGCGCCAGCACATGGACAATCTCTACGTGCAGCGCAACCCGAACTACCTGGACAAGTCGGTCACGCCGAGCGCGCGCAAACTGACCTCCAAGTACGGCGACATCGTGCTGTGGGACGACATCGGCCAGGCTGACTTCTCCGCCGTGCTCGTGCAGGGCACCTGGCAGCGCCGGCAGACCCGCGTCAACCTCGCCTACACGCTGGGCTGGTACGAAGGGGACTTCGACACGGGCGGGCTGCCCAACTTCGCGTACCCCTTCCTCTTCAACCAGCAGCGTACCGCGGGCGACGAGCGGCATCGCCTCGTGCTCTCCGAGGTCAGCCCGCTTCCGTTCGGCATCACCTTCTCGTCGATCGCCACCGTCGCCAGCCCGCGCCCGTTCATCACGATCGACGGCCGCGACATCAACCTCGACAACATCACGGGCGACGACTACCTGGGCGGCACCACAACGACGACCGGCATTCGCACGACGCGGCCGGCGAACGAGTGGGCCAACTGGTACCGCACCGTGGACCTCCGCCTCGCCAAGTCGCTCTTCAGCGCCAACGGAAAGAAGGTGAGCGTCTCGGGCGAGGTGTTCAACCTCTTCAACTGGAACAACAACCTCTCGTACGGCGGCACGCGCTACAACGCGAGCGGAGGGGATGTCGCGTCGTTCGGAATTCCCACTGGCGCGTACGCGGCACGCCAGGCGCAGGTCGGCATGCGGCTGGACTGGTGACGAGCATGACCATCCTCCGCGCGCTCGAGTCCAGCGCTCCTCGCGCCACGCAGCGCGCCACGCAGCGCGCCACGCTCGCGCCACTCGGCCTCGCGCTGACCGTCGCGCTCGGCTGCGCGACGGGCGGCGTGCCTGCTGGATCGAGCACCACCTTGGGCAGCACGTCCAGCACCATATCGCACACGACGGCCACGTCGGCGCTCGTGCCCGGCATCGAAGTGCTCCTCACCGATTCGCTTGCCCTCATCCAGGGCAAGCGCGTCGGCCTGATCACGAACCACTCGGGCATGGATCGCCGGCGCACGCCGACGATCGACCTGATCCACGCCGTGCCGGGCGTGCGGCTCACCGAGCTGTTCGGCCCGGAGCACGGCATTCGTGGCGTGTCCGAGTCGATGGTCGAGTCCACCGTGGACGAGAAGACCGGGGTGCGCGTCAACTCGCTCTACGGCGCCACCTACGCACCCACGCCGGAGATGCTCGCCGATGTGGACGTCCTCGTCTACGACATCATGGACATCGGCGTCCGTCAGTACACCTTCGAGTCCACCATGGCGCTCGCGATGAAAGCCGCGGCGACCAAGGGGATCCCTTTCATCGTTCTCGACCGCCCGAATCCCGTCACCGGCACCATCATCGAGGGCAACATCCTCGAGCCGGCGTTCGCGACCTTCGTCGGCATCCACCCGGTCGCGTCGCGTCACGGGATGACGATGGGCGAGCTCGCGCGCATGTACAACGATCGCGAGCACATCGACGCGAAGCTCACGGTCGTGCCCATGAAGGGATGGCGCCGCGACATGTGGTGGGACCAGTACGAGCTCCCATGGGTCAACCCGTCGCCCAACATCCGCTCGCTCGCCGCGGAGATCCACTACCCGGGCACCGTCTTCTTCGAGGCCACCAACCTCTCGGAAGGGCGGGCCACTGAACGCCCGTTCGAGCAGACCGGTGCACCCTGGCTCAAGAACGTCGAGGTCGCCGCCGCGATGAATGCGATGCGACTGCCCGGCGTGCGCTTCGAGGCCGTCGACATCCCCGTGGAGGCCGGCAAGCGCAAGTTCGCTGGCCAGACGATCAAGGGCGTGCGCTTCATCGCCACGGATCGTGAGGTCTACCGCCCCATTCGCGCCTCGCTGCTGATGATCGACCTCATCCGTCGGATGCACCCGGCCGACTTCAAGTGGACCGGCGCCACGCAGCGCGACCCGAACATGTACACGATCGAGCGCCACAGCGGCACGGGCAAGATGCGGCAGGCGATCGAGGCGGGAACGCTGCCCGACCTCCTGAAGGAATGGGACGTTGACGCGGAACGCTTTCGCGCGCTGCGTGCGCCATACCTGATCTACCAGTAGTCTTCCGGTAGACAGCTGCCAGGCAGCACGACTACAGTCAGACTTTCACGACACTTCGCACGTTGACTCACCCGTTCACCCAACCGCTGAACGACACGGCCAACCCGGCGTCCGCCGGGGGCCGCCGCTGCGTCATCACGGGCGCCACGCGCGGTATCGGCCTCGCGATGGCTGAAGCGCTCGCGGCGCAGGGCGCCGAGGTGACACTCGTCGGGCGTGACTCCGAGCGCCTCGCCGCAGCCGAACGGAGCGTCGCCGAGCACGCACAGCAGGGCGGCGCGCCATCTCCACGCTCGATCCTGGCCGACCTCGCCACCGAGCATGGTGTCGAGTCGTGCGTCAGCGCGCTGCTCGCCCGCGACCTCCCCATCGACGTCCTCATCAACAACGCGGGCGCGATCTTCCCCGTGCGCTCGCTCACCGCCGACGGCATCGAGCGCACCTTCGCCCTCAATCACGTCGCGCCCTTTCGTCTCACTCTCGGCGTGACGACGCTCCTGCGCCGCGCACCGGCCGCTCGCGTCATCACGGTCGCGTCCGAAGCCCATCGCGCCGTGCTTCCCCCGGTGGAAGACTGGCAGAGCGAGCGCCGCTACACGCAGATGCGCGCCTACGGCCGCTCCAAGCTCGCCAACATCCTCTTCACGCGCGCGCTCGCCGCGCGCTACGCCGGCTCGTCGATCACCGCGAACTGCTTTCACCCCGGTGTCGTGCGTACCGAATGGGCGAGCGGAGCGCGTGGCCCGCTGCGACTCTTCTTCATGCTCGCGCGCCCGTTCATGCGCACCACGGCGCAGGGCGCATCCACCGGTGTCTATCTCGCCACGTCTCCCGACGTCGCCGAGACCACAGGCAAGTATTTCATGCGCTCGTCGCCGCGCATGCCGTCAGTGCTCGCGCGCGACGACGCGCTCGCCGAACGGCTCTGGAGCACCACCGCGCAGCTGACCGGCCGCGATCTTCCCATTCCCACTCGCCCATGATTCGCTCCCTCTTCGCGCGCCGCACGCTGCTCGGCGCGCTCGCTGTGCTCTGCTCCGCCGTCGCCCTTCCGTACAGACTCTCTGCGCAGATTCCCGC
>JAYTLP010000289.1:0-7549 GCA_043729375.1 Myxococcales bacterium | reverse complement strand
CTGCAGGTCGCGCTCGCCGTTGAGCGCCAGCACCGGCACCTTCACCTTCACGAGGTAGTGCTTCGGATCGATCGTCAAGAACTCGCGGAGCCACGGCGTCACCATGCCGAGCTGCGAAAGGGCCGCTTCGAGCACGTCCGGGTCCGCAGCCAGCGCCGCCTTCACCTTGGCCTCGAGCTTCGCCGCATCCGGCTCGCTCGCCACCGCTGCGAAGACCTTCTCGTTGACGAGGCGCGCCTGCTCCAGCGCCTGCGGTGTCGCCCCCGAGGCGCGCAGCATGGCCTGGCTCTGGGTGTCGAGGATCTCTCTGCCCGGCACGCCGAGGCCTGCGAGGAGGACGAGGAAGCGGGGCAGCTTGCTGTCGGCTGCGATCATCGGAGCGATGAGGCCGCCCTCCGAGTGGCCGATGATGCCGAGGCGACGGCGATCGACCTGCGGATGCCTGGCGAGGAGCTCGAGCTCGGCGCGCGCATCGCTCGCGTTGTCGGAGATCGTCATGCTCTTCGTCGTGCCACCCGAGGTGCCGGTGCCCCGATCGTCGAAGCGCAGCGTCGCGATGCCGGCGCGCACGAGCGCATCGGAGACCACCAGGAACGGCTTGTGTCCGAAGACTTGCTCGTCGCGGTCTTCGGGGCCCGACCCCGTGATGAAGAGCACCGCCGGAAACGGCCCCTTGCCCGGCGGTAGCGATAGCGTGCCGGTGAGGGCGACGTACGCGCTCGCACGCTGGGGGCCGTACGACTCGGGGACGGTGAGCGTGACCTGCTCCTCGCGGTACGGAAACGGCCGCTTCGGCTCCTGCGGCCGCTTTTGCCGCTCGAACGCCGCTACGCGCCTGAAGGTGAGCGGGAGGGCGTGGCCGCCCTGCGTGAACGTGCCGGTGATGGCGTCCCCCGAGAGTGTGCCCACGTAGCGCGCGGCGAGCTTTCCGATCTCGACCTGCACCGTCGGTGCGACGAACGAGGCGCGTTCCGCTTTCATCTCGCCCGAGCCCTGGTCGAGGCTGTCGAGGGTCGCGGCCATCGAACCGTCCGCGGCGCGGGAGACCCGCAGCCCGAGGCGCAGCTGGGCGCTGCCGACCTCGAGCGTCCCGAGCCAGCTGCCGTCGACGGCAGGGGCGGAGAACGCGGTGAGCGGCACGAGCACGACGAGCGCGGCAACGAGATTTTTCACGAGGACCTCAGCGAGCTGTGGATGAAGTAGGAGTGGACGACAGGGACGAGCGCGGTGCACAGGATCGTCACGGTGGCGAGCTGCGGTGGCGCGCTGGCGAGGACCTCGGCGAGCAGCAACGCCCCGCCGGCGACGAAGATCGGGCCGGCTGCGCGGTGCGTGCGCAGCCACACCTCGTCGTTCGCGAGCGTCCACGGGGTGCGGATCCCGATGAGGCCGTTGCGCCGCAGCTTGCCGAAGAAGTTGCCGAGCACGACGAAGAGGACGCCGACGCCTGCGAACACCGCGCGCGACAGATCGATGCGATGACCCGCGCCGGCCGCGAGGACGACGACGGTGAGGTACGTGCAGAACGCGATTGTGACCGTGCCCAGGATCGCCACCACGCGGGTGCGACGCAGCAGCGCGAACAGCAGCGCGAGCGCCAGCGTCACCGACGGCAGCTCGAACGCGCCCCAGGGCTTGGCCGTCCAGCCATTGGCGTTCCCGGAGAGATCGAAGTGCGTCGGCACGGGGTCCGGCAGGGCGCCGTAGAACAGCACGGCGAACCCGAACGAGAGGGCGACGAGGACCTGCAGTGCACGCGTCATGTCTTCACTTTCCTTCTCGCCCCGCCGGGAAAAAGGCCTGCGAGCAGCGCTGCCACGTCCTCCATCACCGACGTATTCAGCGAGTACACGATGCTCTGCCCGCGTCGCTCCGTGCGCACGAGATCCGCCGACTTCAGCACGCTGAAGTGGTGCGACATCGACGCCTTCGAGACCTCGAACGACGAGGCCAGGTCACCGGCCGTCTTCGAGCCGTCACGCAGGAGGCGCAGCACCTCGCGGCGGGTGGGATCGGACAGGGCTTTCCAGACGTCGTGAGCGGGCATGGTTTTATATTTAGCTACATGTCTAAATAAGACCTCCAGCGCGTCCTGTCAACCAGGCGCTGCCCGCATCAGGTGTGGACGCCGCCCGTCTTCTGGCGCGGCAGCCTCTCGATGGAGGCGAGCTGCTCGAGGAGGCGTGCGGGCACCTCGGCGTAGACGTCCTCGACCATCGAGCGGAGCGCGGGCAGCGGGGCGACTTCCTCGGCGGCGATGGCCTCGCGCACCTCGAGCTCGAGCGCGCTGTGCAGCTTCTCGTCGCTCGGGTCGTCGAGTGCGCCGCGGCTGCGGAGGTAGGCACCGAGGCGCGCGATCGGATCGCGCTTCGAGCGCCACGCAGCAGTGATCTTCTCGTCGCGGTAGCGGTTGGGATCGTCGGACGACGTGTGCGCCGACACCCGGTAGGTGAGAGCCTCGACGAGCGTGGGGCCGTCGCCGCGTCGCGCGCGTGCTGCGGCCTCCGCGACCACTTCGTGGACGGCGAGCGCATCGTTGCCATCGACGCGGACGCCCGGGAAGCCGTAGCCGAGCGCCTTGACGGCGAACGTCGGCGCTGCGGTCTGCATGCTCGACGGTGTGGAGATCGCCCACTGGTTGTTCATGCAGAAGAACACCACCGGCGCCTTGCGCACGCCGGCGAGGTTCGCGGCCACGTGGAAGTCGGGCTCCGAGGTGGCGCCCTCTCCGAGGCAGGCGAGCACGGCGACCGGCTCGCGTCGGGCCTGCGCCGCCATCGCGAGGCCGACCGCGTGCGGGAGCTGCGAGCCGATGCAGGACGACATGGTGAGGTATCGCTGCGCGCGCAGCCCGGGGTGGCACGGCATCGCGTGTCCCTTCGACACGTCGTTCGCGTTGCCGAAGAGCTGGGCGACGTAGTGACGGAGCGGCAGCCCGCGGTACATCCCTGCGCCGGCCTCGCGCAGCGCGGGGACGATCCAGTCCTCGTGGCCGAGCGCGCTCGCGGCACCGAGCACGGCGCCCTCCTGCCCTTTGATCTCGGCGTAGAAGCCGATGCGGCCCTGGCGCTGCATCGCCATGAGGCGATCGTCGATGATGCGCACGCGCACCATCCATCCGTACACGTGCAGCGCCTTCACGTCGTCGATGGGGCTCTGCTTGCCCGGGGCCAGGACGCCGTTCTCGTCGAGGAGCTGCCTCAGCGAGAGCGCCGGATGATCCACCGGCAGCGGCGGGAGGGCGCCGGGGATCGTCACGCTAGATCATCTCCATGAACATGAGCGTCGGATCCTGCAGCAGCTCGATGACGTGCTGGAGAAACTGCGCGCCCTCGTATCCGTCGACAATCCGGTGATCGAGCGAGATGGACAGGTTCATCATGTCGCGGATCACGATCAGGCCGTCGCGCACCACCGGCGTCGGCTTGATCTTGTGCACGCCGAGGATCGCCACCTCCGGGAAGTTGATGATCGGCGTCGCGAGCACGCCGCCGAGCAACCCCAGCGACGAGATCGTGAAGGTGGACCCCGTGAGCTCCTCGCGCGACGCCTTGCCGGTCTTGGCTTTTTCCGACAGCGATTCGAGGTCGGCCGCGATCTGGAACAGAGACTTCTGGTCCGCATCTTTCAGCACCGGCACGATGAGCCCGGCGTCCGACGCCGCTGCGACGCCGACGTGGTAGCGCTTGCGCAGCACGATCTCCTGCGCGGCCTCGTCGAGCGTCGAGTTGACGATCGGAAACTTCTTCAGGCCCGCGACCACGGCTTTGACGATGAACGGCAGGAACGAGAGCTTGAGCCCGCGCTCCTCCGCGCGAGCCTTCGCGCGCTTGCGGAGCGCCGACAGCTCGGTGACGTCGCACTCCTCGACGTACGTGAAGTGCGCTGCGGTCTGACGCGAGCGGTGCATGTTCTCGGCGATCTTCTTGCGCACGCCGCGGAACGGCTGACGCACGTCGGCCATCAGGGGGGGACGTTCCCGTCCCCCCTCGACCGGCGAAACCGGGTGAGCCTCCCCCCACCGCGCGTCGCCCGCGCGGGAGGAGTGCACTTCCACGTCCGCGCGCGTGACGCGACCGTTGTCACCGGTGGCGCGGACGGCCTGCAGGTCGACGCCCAGCTCCCGAGCGAGCTTGCGCGTTGCAGGTGTGGCGAGGACCTTCGCGGAGCTCGACGGCGCCGCGGCGCTCGCCTGTCGTGCTGGCACCGGCGCGGCCACGGCATGGGACTGTCCGTTGCTCTCGTGCGCAGCTGCAGGCTCGGCGGGCGCGCCGCCCGCGACCTCGATGCTCACCATCACTGCGCCGACCTTGCAGATCTCGCCGGCGGGCGCGCTGATCTTGGTGACGCGCCCGGCCCGCGGTGAAGGGATCTCGACGGTGGCCTTGTCGGTCATGACCTCGACCATCGGCTGATCCTCGGTGACGGACTCGCCTTCCTTGATCATCCAGCGGACGACCTCGCCCTCGACGACGCCTTCACCGATATCCGGAAGTCTGAACTCGAATGCCATGGGTGGTGCTCCTAGAAGGCGACGGTCTCGTGGAGTTGTGCGAGGACGCGCTCGGGGGTGGGGAGGTACTCGTTCTCGAGCGTGTAGGGGAACGGCGTGTCGAAGCCCGCGACGCGGACGATGGGTGCCTCGAGGGACATCAGCGCCTTCTCGGCAACGAGCGCGACGAGCTCGGCGCCGTAGCCGCAAGTCTTCGGGGCCTCGTGCACGATGACGACGCGTCCCGTCTTCGTGACCGACTCGAGCACGGTCTCCTCGTCGAGCGGTGACAGCGTCATGAGGTCGATCACTTCCGGGTCGAGGCCTTCCGCGACGGCGCGACCGACCGCCTCGTTCACGACGTGGACCATGGCACCGTAGCACAGGACCGTGACCTGGCTGCCGCGCCGCACGACCTTCGCTTTGCCGAGCGGCACGGTGTAATCGCCGTCGGGCACCTCGCCCTTCGAGGCGCGGTACACGCGCTTCGGCTCCATGAAGAGCACGGGGTCCTCGCCGCGCATCGCCGAGAGGAGGAGCCCCTTGGCGTCGTACGGGTTCGACGGGATGACGACCTTGAGGCCCGCCGTGTGGCAGAAGTACGCCTCGGGGGACTGCGAGTGGTAGTGGCCGCCACGGATACCTCCGCCGTAGGGCGTGCGGATGACGACGGGCGCCGAGTACTGGCCGCCCGAGCGATAGCGGAGCTTCGCCAGCTCGTTCACGATCTGGTCGTACGCCGGGTAGATGAAGTCCGCGAACTGGATCTCCGGCACGGGGCGCAGCCCGTAGACCGCCATGCCGATGGCGGAGCCGATGATGCCGGCCTCGGCGAGCGGCGTGTCCATGACGCGATCGGGGCCGAACTCCTCGAAGAGCCCCGACGTCGCGCGGAAGACGCCGCCGAACTTGCCCACGTCCTCGCCGAGCACGACGACGCGTGGATCACGCCGCATCTCGAGCCGGAGCGCGTCGTTGACCGCCTGGATTATGTTGTACGTGGGCATCGTCGTTTAACCTGAGCGCGTGCGCACGAGCCGTGTGCGCTGGTCGAGGAGCTGCTGCGTGGGGGCGGCGTAGACGTCGTCGAAAAGTGTCTCGATGGCGGGTGCACCGACGAGCCGCGAGGCCGCGATGGCGGCGTCCAGCTCTGCAGAGAGCGTGCGCTCGAGCTCGCGGAGCTCGGCAACCCACAGCTTCCGGTGCTCGAGGTGACGACGGAAGCGCTCGACCGGATCGGTGCCGGTGGTCACGGCCTCGACGAGCGTCGGTCCATCGCCGTGTCGCGCGCGCTCGACGGCGCCCTGCACAGATGCGAGCACCGCGAGGACGTCGTCACCGTCGACGCGCACGGACGTCACACCGTAGCCGCGCCCTTTCTCGGCGTAAGACGAGACCGCCGTCTCGTGGCGTGTTGCGACGTCGTTGCGGCACAGGAACACGACCGGCGCCTTCCACACGCCCGCAAAGTTGAGGCCCACGTGGAAGTCGCCCGTCGACGTGGCGCCCTCGCCGCAGTAGGCGAGAGCGACGTCGTCCTTCTTCGCGAGCTTGGCCGCCATCGCCATGCCCGTCGCCTGCGGGAGCCGCGTGCCCGCCATCGACGAGATCGACATGACATTCAGCGCGCGGGCCGCGCCGTGCATTGGCTGCTGGCGACCCTTGGTGCCGTCGTGCGCGTTGCCGACGAGCTGGCTCACGTGGTCGACGAGTGCCTGTCCGCGCCACAGCGCCACGGCGGCCTCGCGTGGCGACGGGAAGACCCAGTCCGTCGCGCGCAGCGGGAACGCGCCGCCGAGGATCGTCGCCTCCGCGCCTGCCGACGACACATAGGGGCCGAGCGTGCCGTTCGCCGCGAGGGCCACCATGCGCGCATCGACGAGCCGGAGCTGGAGGAGGCCGCGGTACAGCGCCTTGCACGCACTCTCGTCGAGGCGGGGCGCAGAGGGGCCCGCGCTGCCGTCCTCGCGCAGGAGCGCGTACGGAGCATCGTCCACGGGCTGCCGTTGCTGCGGGCTCTCGCGCATAAGCGGGGTAGGGCGCGGTGTACCGTCCTGCTCCCCGGGAAGTCAAGGCGCGGCCGTCCGCCGGACATTGACGTCGCCAGTGGCCCAGCTACTCTGGAACGATGCCATACAGGACGTCCTGCCTGCTGCTCTCGACCCTCGTCGGGCTCGCAGGTCTCGGGGCCTCCGGCTGTCACCACGAGGGCACGCTCGGGGAAGGTGAGTTCGACTTTGCAGTGGCCGCCGACCTCGACGTCGTGCTCGACGTCCAGCCGAAGAACGCGGTGCTGATCATCGGGCCGGCGCAGCCGCTGGTGACGCAGGCGTTCACGGCCACCATCGATGGCACGCCCGTCCAGGTCGCGTGGGACACGGACCGCAAGGAGCTCGGACAGATCGGCAGCGACGGCACCTACGGCACACTCGGCACCTTCGGCGGCAAGGCAAACGTCATCGCCACCTACAACGGGCTCACCGCCAGCGCGATCGTCACGGTGCAGTACAGCGACCTCGGGGCAGACGGAGACGCGGTGCCGTGCCCCGTCACCGACCAGAGCCTGTTCGGCACGGGTGGCTACGGCGGCGTTGGCGGTGACGGGCCCGGTTGCCCCACGAACGCGACGCAGAAGGTCACGCTCGCGGGCGCGGCCACGTCGGACAGCACCATCCGCTGGCTCTATCCGTACGACGCCACGGTCTTCCCGCGCGGCCAGCTCGCGCCGCTGCTCATGTGGGACCCGCAAGCACACGCCTTCGACTCGCTCCGCCTCCAGATGAAGGCCAAGGGCGGCACCTACGAGTACGACGGCACCTTCTCGAAGCCGGTAGGCTCCTCGCAGCACCCCGCGACGGGGCCGTTCCGCAACATGCCCATTCCGCAGAAGGTGTGGCGAACGATGAATCTTTCTTCGAGCGGAGACCAGGTGACCGTCACCGTCTCCTTCGGCGAGGGCGACAAGCGCTACGGCCCCATCACGGTCAAGTGGCTCGTCGCGAGCGGCGACCTCACGGGCACCGTCTACTACAACTCGTACGGCACCTCGCTCGTCAC